>NZ_JAHXBV010000001.1:0-176223 GCF_019915905.1 Halomonas sp. ANAO-440
CGATTAGAAGCCGCCTGATTCCAGGTTCCAACAAGCTTGACAGGCATCGCCTTCACCAGGGCGGTATAGATGCCGATGAGGCGAACGCCAGGCCGTTCGGCAAGCTGGCGAGGGAACTCGAAGGGGTGGTGATCTCCCATGGCCACCTGGATCACGCAGGCCTGCTGCCCAAGCTGGTGCGAGAAGGCTACAGTGGGCCCATCCACTGCACCCGTGGCACTCGTGACCTGCTTGAAATCATGCTGCAGGATGCCGCCTTTGTCATGGCCAAGGACGTGGAATGGGAGAACAAGTGGCGCAAGCGCCAAGACAAGCCACTGGTTGAACCGCTCTACGACCTGGACGACGTGGAGCGAACCCTGGCACTTTGCGAGTTCCACCGTTATGGCCAGCCGGTCAACCTGCCCGGCGGTGCCACCCTGGTGTTCCGTGATGCCGGCCATATCCTAGGCTCGGCGATCGTCGAGCTGACCGTCCCCTCCGGTGGCCAGCAGAAGCGGCTGGTGTTCTCCGGCGATCTGGGGAATCCCAGCTCGGTGCTGATGCGCGACCCCGACAAGGTCTATGAGGCCGATGTGGTGCTGATGGAGAGTACCTACGGTGACCGTGACCACCGCCCTCTGGACGAGACATTGGAGGAGTTTGCCCAGGTGCTGGAGAAGGCCCACGAGGCGGGAGGCAATGTGCTGATTCCCGCCTTCGCCGTGGGGCGTACCCAGGAGATCCTCTATCATCTCAGCGTGCTCTACCATGAGGGGAGGCTGCGCCAGCAGATGGTGTTCCTCGATAGTCCCATGGCGATCAAGGTCACCGAACTCTACCACCGGGCGCGCAAGGCGCTGGATGCCGAGGACCTAAAGGTGCTCAATATCGCCGCCAGCGGCGACACCAGCCAGTACCTGCCGATTTTGCACATGACCCGTACCGTTGAGGAGTCCATGGCGATCAATCGCATTCATGGCGGTGCGATCATCATTGCCGGTGCCGGCATGTGTACCGGCGGACGGATCATCCACCACTTCCGCTACAACCTGGAGAAGCCAAATACACGGCTGGTGATTGTCGGTTTCCAGGCTGCCGGTACCCTGGGTCGCCAGATCGTCGACGGTGCCCAGCGGGTACGCGTCCTGGGGCAGGACCTGGCGGTCAAGGCGAAGGTTCATACCATCGGCGGCTTCTCGGCTCACGCGGGCCAGACCGACATGATCGGCTGGGCCGGCGCCTTCCGCAACAACCCTCGCTTCTATTTGGTCCACGGCGAGCCTGCGGCCCAGGAGGCCTTGAAGGCCGGCCTGGCCGAGAGCGCCATCAAGGCAGAGATCCCTGCCTACGGCGACCGGATCGAGCTCTAGAGCAGCACCACACGACTCTCCGGGCCGCTTTCAAGCGGCCTTTTTTTCGCGGTTCCTGCGTATCAGGTGGTTGATGCCTCTCTTGCATCGCTTGCGCCTTCTCTTTCGCGACGGAGAAATGAAGCATTGCCCTAGGGCGATCGATTCTGGCTGGCCTCAAGCTGGAAATATTGACTGACATCAAGATGCGTCCCTATCTCGCGTGCCAGCTATCAGGTTATGGGCTACTCTTGTTTTCCTGTAATCAGGTTATTAATATATTCCTCTGCGGCATAAACAGTCGAAGGATTCGGTTCAGACAGCATCCTGGAGTCGATGCCAGCGCACTGAATCAAATGAGAGAGGTGAGGAAATGAGCATCAAGACAACACTGACCCTGGCCGCCGTTGCTACCGGGATGGGTCTTTTCGGTACGGCGCTTGCCGCCAGCCACGGCGACGACCACGGCCAAGAAGACAGCGCCGAGCGCGCACTGGTGATCCTCACCAGCGACTCCCTGCAGACACAGGCTATGGCGATGATCCTTTCCAATGCCATGCAACAGCAGGGCGCTGATCTTTCGATCCTGCTTTGTGATGCTGCCGGAGACCTGGCCGTAGAGGGTTATGCCAGCGCCGAGCCTGTCAATACGCCACCAGAAAATCCGGCCGGGCAGGTCACCCCGGAAGGCATCTTGCAGATGCTGATCACCAATGGCGCCCAGGTCGACGTGTGCGCGATCTATTTGCCCAACAACGAACATGAGCAAGCTGATCTGCGAGAGGGTGTTGGCGTTGCGGCTCCTGGCCCAATGGCCGAAATGATGCGTGATTCGACTATTCCGGTTTTCAGTTTCTGAGGCCATCAAGTCACAAGGTGAACCTCTGCCCGGCCTACACCCTGCTGGGAATCAATACCTGCAAGCTGAAGAAGCAATAGCCGGTTTGATTGCGTGACTCGGGACCCATCACCACGGTGATGGGTCTCGTTCGTTGTAGGGAGTGGCTATCGCTATTAGTGACAGAGCTGTAGCCCATTAATTCCAAAACAGTATATCGTTATAACTACATTTGCGCTATGCTGTAGCTCACTCTGGAAGGCAACGACACTGATTGGAGGTATTAGCCCATGTCCACGCCGATCGTGACCCACTTCTTCGACGAGCCCACCAACACCTTCAGTTATGTGGTGCAGGATCCCGACAGCAAGTCCTGTGCGATCCTCGACTCGGTGCTCGATTTCGATTACGCCGCGGGGCGCACCGATGTTCGCTCCGCCGACCAGATCATCGCCTTCGTGCGTGACAACGGCCTCGAGGTCGAGTGGATCCTCGAGACCCACGTTCACGCCGATCATCTCTCCGCCGCGCCCTATCTGCATGAGAACCTCGGTGGAAAGACCGGTATCGGCGCCAACATCACAGTGGTGCAGGATGTCTTCGGCAAGGCCTTCAACGCCGGCACCGAGTTCGCCCGGGATGGCAGCCAGTTCGACCGCCTGTTCGAGGAAGGCGACACCTTTGCCATCGGCAGCCTGGTAGGGCGTGTGTTGCACACACCGGGCCACACACCTGCCTGCCTGACCTATGTGATCGACGATGCCGCCTTCGTCGGCGACACCCTGTTCATGCCCGACTACGGTACTGCCCGCTGCGACTTCCCAGGCGGTGATGCCCGCACCCTCTATCGCTCCATCCAGAAGGTCCTGGCTTTGCCGGGTGAGACCCGCATCTTCCTGTGCCACGACTACAAGGCACCGGAACGAGAGAAGTACCAACATGAAACCAGCGTGGCCGAGCAGCGCGCACAGAACGTGCATGTGCACGAAGGCATCAGCGAGGAGGAGTTCGTCCAGATGCGTACCGAGCGCGATGCGACCCTCGATATGCCGAAGCTGATTATCCCTTCGGTGCAGGTCAATATGCGTGCCGGCCACATGCCGCCGGCCGAGGACAACGGCCAGGTATACCTCAAGGTCCCGATCAACAAATTCTGAGTGAGCCAGGAGACGAAGCGAATGAATATTCAAGAGCTGGAGAGCGGTTTTTCCATCGCCGATGCCGTGGCCCCTCAGGACCTCGAGGAGATCGCCCGGCGGGGTTTCAAGGCGGTGATCTGCAATCGCCGCCCCGGTGAAGCCGAGGATCACCCCGACGATCGTGCCCTGAGTGAGAAGGCCGCTGATCTGGGTCTGAAGTGGCGCTGTATCCCGGTCACACCGGGCGAATACAGCGATGCCGATATCGAGGCATTCGGCCAAGCCCTGGATGCGTTACCCACGCCGATCCTGGCCTTCTGCAGGACCGGCAAGCGCGCCGTACATCTCTGGGCACATGCCCGCAGCAAGGACGCCACCTGTGATATTCCCGCCCTGATGGCAGCGGCCCATGCAGCCGGCCATGACCTGGAAGAGCGGCGTGGGTTGCTGGAAGCGGGTGCCGGGCAGAACTGAGCAATGAACCCCCGGCGCTACCTTCCGATCCTGCAGTGGCTGCCTGGCTATGGCCGCGCCACCCTGGGTAGCGACCTGCTGGCGGCGGTGATTGTTACTGTCATGCTGATACCGCAGTCGCTGGCCTATGCCATGCTGGCCGGGTTGCCGCCGGAGGTGGGTCTTTACGCCAGCATCGCGCCACTGGTGATCTATGCCGTGTTCGGCACCAGCCGCACGCTGGCAGTGGGGCCGGTAGCGGTGGTGTCACTGATGACGGCAGCGGCGGTGGGGCAGGTCGCCCCCCAGGGGACGCCGGAATATCTCGGTGCAGCCCTGGTGCTGGCGCTGATGTCGGGATTGATCCTTACCCTCATGGGTGTGGCGAGGCTCGGCTTTCTGGCCAATTTTCTCAGCCACCCGGTGATTTCGGGGTTCATCACCGCCTCCGGATTGATCATTGCCGCCAGTCAGCTCAAGCACGTGCTGGGCGTTGAGGCGAGCGGGCATAACCTGCTGGATCTGCTGAGCAGCCTGGCCGTCAGCCTGGACGGTGTGAATGCGCCAACCCTGGCAATTGGAATTTCCGTGCTGCTCTTCCTGTATGCCGCCAGGCGCTGGCTCAAGCCAGCCCTGCGGCGGGTGGGTGTACCTGCGCGACCGGCGGACATGCTGACCAAGGCCGCCCCGATCCTTGCCGTGGCCGTGACGACCCTTGCCACCTGGGGGATGGGACTGGATGCCCTGGGAGTCGCCGTGGTGGGTGAGGTGCCGGCCGGCTTGCCGCCGCTGACGCTTCCGGGCTTTGACAGCGGCCTGTGGAGCCAGCTCTTCGTGGCCGCTCTTCTGATCAGCGTCATCGGTTTCGTGGAGTCGGTGTCGGTGGGCCAGACACTTGCCGCCAAGCGGCGGCAGCGTATCGACCCGGACCAGGAGCTGGTGGGGCTCGGCACATCGAATATTGCGGCTTCCTTTACCGGTGGCATGCCGGTCACCGGTGGTTTCGCCCGTTCGGTGGTGAACTTCGATGCCGGCGCTCAGACGCCTGCAGCAGGCGCCTTTACGGCATTGGGAATAGCCGGCGCAGCGCTGTTGCTGACGCCGCTGATCGCTTATCTGCCCATTGCCACCCTGGCGGCTACCATCATCGTGGCGGTCTTGTCACTGGTGGACCTTTCCGCCATCAGACGTACCTGGGCGTACTCCCGCTGCGATGCCATGGCCATGCTCGTCACCATCGGCGTGACGCTCGGCGTTGGTGTGGAGTCCGGTATTCTGGCCGGCGTAGGGTTTTCGCTGGCCCTGCACCTCTATTATACCAGCCGCCCACATAGCGCCGTGGTGGGCCGTGTTCCAGGTACCGAGCATTTTCGCAACGTGGAGCGGCATCAAGTGGAAACTGACCCGCAGTTGGCCATCCTGAGAGTCGATGAGAGTCTCTATTTCGCCAATTCGCGCTACCTCGAGGATACGGTCATGGAACTTGCGGCGCGCCAGCCGGGGCTGCGCCACATCGTACTTGCCTGCCAGGCGGTGAATGTCATCGACGCCTCGGCCCTGGAAAGCCTGGAGGTGATCAATGCCCGCCTGCGCGATGCCCAGGTCAAGCTGCACCTGGCGGAGGTAAAGGGGCCGGTCATGGACCGGTTGGAAAAGACCCCGTTCTGCCGCGATATGACCGGTCAGGTGTTCCTCAGCACCTTTGATGCCTGGCGCTCGCTGTGCGGTGAAACACATGCCCTGGGGCGCCCTTGCGGTGTTACCGATCCGGTGTCTCCGGGGACAACGGCTGTTGAAGATCGACTGTCATAAAGGAGGTAAACGTGGACTGGATAGCGAGCCTGCAGGGGCTGGTAGGTGGCGTAATGATTGGTCTCTCGGCCGTATGGCTGATGGCAACGCTTGGCCGCATCGCCGGCATCAGCGGAATTGTCGGCAGCCTGGTGACGAACCTGCCCAAGGGCGACAGCGCCTGGCGCGTGGCCTTCGTGATGGGCCTGGTCAGCGGCCCGCTGCTGCTAATGCTGCTGGGCGGCGGCCTGGGTAACGTGGCCGATGCGCCTGGCGAAGTGGTCGGCCAGCCTGCCGGAGGGGTGGGACTGATGCTCATAGCAGGCCTTCTCGTCGGCGTGGGGACCGGTCTGGGCAGTGGCTGCACCAGCGGGCACGGTGTCTGCGGGCTGGCACGGCTGTCGCCACGTTCCCTGGTGGCCACGGTGACCTTCCTGGCATGCGCCATCGTTACCGTCTATATCGTGCGGCACGTGATCGGAGGTGGTGCATGAAGACGCTGATGGGATATATCTCCGGGTTGCTGTTCGGGCTGGGACTGGCGCTCGCCGGCATGACCGACCCGGCGCGTGTGCTCGGTTTTCTCGATATTTTCGGCGCCTGGGACCCGACGCTGATGTTCGTACTCGGCGGCGCCGTGGTGACCACCTTCATTGGCTACCGGTTCGTTTTCCGCCAGGAACAGCCGCTGATTGGCGAGACCTTCCAACTGCCCACTCGTCAAGATTTCGATGCTCGGCTGATTGGTGGCTCGGCCCTGTTCGGGGTCGGCTGGGGGCTTTCAGGCTACTGTCCCGGGCCGGCCATTGCGTCCATCGCTGGGCTGACTGCCCCCCTGTTTGCCATGCTGGTCGCCATGGTTACCGGTTGGTTTCTTGCCCGGGCTATACCCGCCAGGAGTTGATCCCTGCCACTGTTACTCGTTGGCACGCTTCTGCCCCTGCCGACCTTGCGGCAGGGGCGTTTTCTGTACGACGCGACTCAGGGTGCCGTGCCCCCCATCATCTCGAGCAGCCGTGCTTCCTCCGGCATGCCATCCACCCGCTGAAGGCGATCTTCATGTCGGAAGACGGTGGTTGGCGTGGCGTATAGGCCCAGCTCGTCGAAAAGCTGGTTGTTGCGATACACCTGGTCTTCTATGTCGCGTGGCTGGGCAGAGGGGCCGATATCGTCGCCGCTACTGTGGTCATGCAGGGCGGCCTCTGGGTCTTCGGCGCCCAGAAGGGCAGCTGCCTTGGCAGGACTGTTCTGACTGAGGATGCCCACCATGATATGGCGCAATTGAACTTCCCCGGCCTCGACCCAGGGGCGAACTTGCTCCCAGAACTGCCGGCAATAGGGGCAGTTGGGGTCGGTGAAGGTATATAGCACACGGGGAGCATCCGGCTGGCCGTCCTGAATCCAGTGGCTCTGTTCCAATTGTTGCCATACCTCGCCCTCCTGGGGCGCTCGCACCAGTTCATCGAGAGGGGCCTCAGAGAGATCGTTGCCCTCGGCATCGATCATGGTGCCGACGATGGCATGATTGCCGTCGGAAGTGACAAAGACGGTCATCTCACGTCCCTGATGGCTGGCTGCGTAGCCGGTAAGCCCGCTGGGGGCTTCGAATTCACCGTGCACCTCGAGCCCCTGCTCGGTCAATGCACGAACCGGGCCCGGCCAGTCGCCGGCATAGGCCATCTGGGCTGTGGCAATAGCTGTCAGGCCGGTAGCGAGCAGTGAGAGTCGAAAAGCCATGTCGATTCCTTGAAATGGGTAGGGAAGTGCATGTTGTAAGTGGCGTCAGCGCAGGCGCTCGAGGCCGCTGTGCAAGGTGGCTCGCGACAGTTCGCCAAAGTGCGTATTTCTCAGGCGGCCCTCGGCATCGTAGAAAAGCGTCGTGGGCATGGCCATTGACCCGGTAACCTCCCCAAGTGCATTGGTCGCATCGAGCAGCACATTGTCCAGTTCAAGAGAGTGCTCCGTGAGGAATCGGTTCACATGCTGGGCGCTTTCTCCCTGGTTGACGAAGACAAAGGTGATGTCGTCGATTTCCTTCTGGGCCTGCTCGAAGACTGGCATTTCGCGGATACAGGGCGGGCACCAGGTGGCCCATAGGTTCACCACCATCGGCTGACCCTCTGCTGCAGCCAGCGACGGCAGGTCAGTAGGGTTGCCCCCGAGGGTGGCCAGGGACGTGTCCGGAATCGGTCTGGCGCTTCCCTCGAGCAAGACCAGGGGGCCGGCGATGAGGCCCCAGGTAAGGGCGCCGGTTAGCAGGGCGCCGGCCAGGGGCACCCGTTGGGCAGGAAGTCGCCACATCAGCCAGAGAGCATAGGCCAGACCCACCACCAGACCGCCGATTGGGTCGAAACCGCCGTCACGAATATCCAGCATCGATATCATGTCGTCGTAGCTGCTCCAGTAGCGGGCCACGAACAGCAGTCGAGCCCCAGCCATGCTGAGAAGAAGCAGGGTGAAAAGTGTATCGGCCACCGGGGTGCGATGGCGTCGTCCGATCAGGGTTCCGGCCAGCAAGGCCATCCCGAAGGCTACCATGATCAGCACCTGGCCCAGTGAGAATCCCAATGGACCCAGGGCGATGCTCTGTTGCAGGGCGTTCATGCAGCGCAGTTCTCCTATGTCGAGCCATCCGTCGCAATGGACTCGCCAGTGTGTCAGCTGTTGATGACTGCCGGTTCACGCCGGACTGTGTCGAGTTGACGCAGCCTGGCTCCGAGGCGGGTAACGGCATAGTATGCTGCTCGCTTCCCCTCTGTCGCATGGCATAACGATACAACAAGGAGCCCCGCATGATGTTGCCCCGCACTCTTCTACTCGCTACCGGCCTTTCTCTGGTGTCGCTCACTGCGCTAGCCGATGCGCTCAATATCGAAGATGCCCAGGTGCGCGCCGTGCCGCCGGGCTCGGAAACATCGGCAGCTTTCATGACGCTTCATAATACCAGCGATACGGATATCGCCCTGGTGGATACCAGCTCGCCCGCCGCCGAGGTGATGGAGTTGCATAATCACGAAGATGTCGATGGCGTGATGCAGATGCGCAAGGTGTCGCGCATCATCGTCCCCGCCGGCGAAACGGTGGCGCTTGCACCAGGCGGTCTGCACATGATGTTGATCAAGCTTACCTCACCCCTTGTCGAAGGGGAGCCGGTCGAGCTGACGCTTACCTTTGACAACGGCGAGAGCCAGGTGGTCGAGGCGCCGGTCAGCCGCATCAACCTGGATGCCGAGGATCATGGGCATGATCACGGTCACGGCCACAAGCATTGATCGGAGGTGCTCGTTCTACCGCTTCCCCGCATTTGGTGTCGAAGCTGGGCGACCAGCGGGCCAGAGGTTACAATACTGCACTATTGAACCATGAGCGGCCTGCAGTCGGTCGCCCCGCTTCGCATTCGGATCGATACCATGCATTGCCCTTTTTGTGGCGCCAATGATACCCGTGTGACCGACTCCCGCCTGGTGGCTGAGGGCGACCAAGTGCGTCGCCGCCGCCAATGCACGGCCTGTGGTGAGCGTTTTACCACCTATGAGACCGCCGAGCTGGTGATGCCCAGAGTGGTCAAGGCCGATGGCTCTCGCGAAACCTTCAACGAGCAGAAACTGCGTGCCGGAATGCTGCGGGCCTTGGAGAAGCGACCGGTCAGCGCTGAGTCCATCGAGGCCGCCGTGGAGCGGATTCGCCAGCGGCTGCGTGCCAGTGGCGAGCGCGAGATCCAGGCGCGGGACATCGGCGAGGCGGTGATGCAGGCGCTCAAGCGACTCGATCAGGTTGCCTTCATTCGCTTCGCTTCCGTCTACCGTCGCTTTCAGGATATCGACGAGTTTCGTGCCGAGATCGATCGCCTGTCGCGAGAACCCGGCTTCCCGCCGGGAACGGGCGACGACGGCGAGCGCTGAATTCTGCTTTCCCTCTTCTTCCAGGGAGTGATATGGCCAAGCCTACTGCCGCCGCCTGGATGGCTCGGGCCCTTCAACTGGCCCGCCGTGGTCTCTACACCACCGCCCCCAACCCCCGCGTGGGCTGTGTCCTGGTCAAGGGCAATCGCCTGGTGGGGGAGGGCTGGCACGAGCGTGCCGGTGAACCCCATGCCGAAGTCCATGCCCTGGCCATGGCCGGGGATTCTGCTCGAGGCTCGACAGCCTATGTGACCCTGGAGCCCTGCTCCCACCATGGGCGTACCGGCCCCTGTGCCGTTGCATTGATCGACGCCGGGGTGAAGCGGGTGGTGGTGGCCATGGGCGACCCCAATCCGGAGGTGGCCGGCCGCGGCATCGGCATGCTGCGCGAGGCGGGAATCGAGGTGGATGTCGGCCTGCTCGAGGAGGAGGCTAGGGCGATCAATCCTGGTTTCCTGTCGCGAATGAGTCGCCATCGCCCCTATGTGCGATTGAAGATGGCGATGAGCCTGGATGGGCGCACGGCGATGGAGTCCGGCGAATCCCAATGGATCACCGGCCCCCATGCCCGTACGGAAGTCCAGCGGTTGCGTGCGCGCTCCAGCGCTGTGCTGACCGGTGTTGATTCGGTCATCTTCGATAATTCTCGCCTGACCGTGAGAGCAAGCCAACTTGGCCTGGAGGATGCTGATGTCATCGCCAGTCGCCAGCCACTGCGGGTCGTGGTGGATACACACCTTCGTCTGCCCCAGGCCGCGGCCTGCCTGCGTGAATCCGGGCGCACTCTGGTGGCAACGGTCATGGGTTACGATGTCGACCGGCGTGCCCGGCTGGAGTCAGCCGGTGCCGAAATACTGGTATTGCCGGCTGGCGAGGGTGGCCGTGTCGATCTTGCGGCCTTGCTGCGCTACCTGGCGGAGCAAGAGCTGGTCAACGAGGTGCTGCTGGAAACCGGGGCCACACTTGCTGGCGCCATGCTCGACGCGAATCTGGTGGATGAGATGCAGTTGTTCGTGGCGCCGACCCTGCTGGGCGGTGAGGCGCGGCCGCTGTTCGCCTTGCCGGGACTGACGCGTATGGCCCAGCAGCGCCCGTTGGATATCATCGATATCCGTGCTGTCGGTCGCGACTGGCGTATTACCGCTCGACCCGCGCGGCTTCAGGGCTGAATTCATCAGGGCGCCGGGAACAGCTCGCTCGCTACAGGGGCTAGCGCCGCGCCAAGTTGCCACTACTGGCGGCCGACGCCGCGCCAAGTTGCCACTACTGGCGCCCGACTCCGCGCCAAGGTTGCTCACTACTGGCGCCCGACGCCGCGCCAAGGTACCCTGACGCCCATTCGAGGCGGGGCGTAGAACTTTAGTAATGGATGTTAGTCACGGACGTTGCTCACGCCACGGTCGAAGTGCCGCAACGCCTTTTTGCTGAATCAATCGGAGATTCCATGGTGCAATCTTCCCGCGGGGGCCTCGCTTCCATCGAAGACCTGATCGAGGACATTCGTCAGGGCAAGATGGTGATCCTCATGGATGATGAGGATCGTGAGAACGAGGGCGACATCATCATGGCCGCCGAGAAGGTCGGGGCCGAGCACATCAATTTCATGGCACGCCATGCCCGGGGCCTGATCTGCATGCCCATGACGCGCGAGCGCTGCGAGCGACTCAAGCTGCCGCTGATGGTGAGCGACAACGGTTCCGGCTTTGGCACCAAGTTCACTCTCTCCATCGAGGCTGCGGAGGGGGTGACCACAGGTATCTCGGCCGCGGACAGGGCGCGCACCGTACAGGCGGCAGCGGCCCGCAATGCCCGGGCCGAGGATATCGTTCAGCCCGGCCACATATTTCCGCTGATGGCCGAGCCCGGCGGCGTGCTGCGGCGTGCCGGACATACCGAGGCGGCATGCGACCTGGCGGCATTGGCAGGTTGTGACCCCAGCGGTGTGATCTGCGAAGTCATGAATGACGATGGAAGCATGGCCCGGCGGCCCGAGCTCGAGCGTTTTGCCGCCGAGCATGACTTGAAGATGGGCACCATCGCCGACCTGATCCACTATCGCATTCATAATGAGCAGACGGTGGAGCCGGTGGAGTCGACCCCGGTCAACACGGCCGCAGGTGAAATGACGCTGCATGTCTTCCGCGATCGTATTCAAGGTGCGCACCACGTGGCGCTGGTCAAGGGGACGCCGACCCCCGATTCGCTGACTACGGTGCGAGTGCATCTGGCCGATACCATGCGGGATCTGCTTGGCCTGCAGAAGGGTGAAGGCAAGAACTGGACCACCCACAGCGCACTGGAGGAGGTGGCCCGCGTCGACCAGGGTGTCTTCGTCCTGCTCGATGATGGCCGTCCGCATCAGGACTTCCGTGATCAGCTGGAGGTTTTTCTGGAGCGTCGCCGCCTGCCTCGTACCAGCGACTCGGACGGTGCCGGCAACTACCTGACCATTGGCACGGGTTCGCAAATCTTGCGCCATCTTGGTGTGGGCAGGATGCGTCTGCTCAGCTCACCCTGGAAGTTCTCGGCGCTGTCGGGCTTCGACCTCGAAGTTGTCGAACTGATTGCGCCGGGCGACATCGAGGCTCCCATCGAGAACTGAGACGGTCGCCGTCTGGCGCTATGATGAAAGCTGGCGCACCCTGGGGTGCGCCTGTTAATTCAGCAGGACTTTTTTCAGGAATTAGCGATGCATACCTTGTCTCAATTGGAAGGCAACTTCGTCGATGTCGACGGCCGCTACGTGATCGTGGTGGGGCGCTTCAATCATCATGTGGTCGACAGCCTGGTGGAGGGTGCCGTGGATATCCTGATGCGCCATGGCGTGGATGCCGACCATATCGATATCGTTCATGTGCCCGGTGCCTGGGAGCTACCGCTGGCGGTCAAGCGGGCCCTGCAGGTAGCCAAGCCGGATGCGGTGATCGCTCTGGGTGCGGTGATACGTGGCGGTACACCGCACTTCGAATATGTGGCGGGGGGCTGCAATTCGGCACTCGGCAGCCTGCAGTTGGAGTTCGACACGCCCATCTCCAACGGTGTGCTGACCGTGAACTCCATCGAGCAGGCCATCGAGCGCTCCGGTACCAAGGCTGGCAACAAGGGTGCCGAGGCCGCCATGGCCGCCATGGAGATGGTGTCGCTGCTGCGGGGCTTCGGTGATGCCGGAGAGAGTCATGAGTGAACCGCGTTCCAAGCGCCCCCCTTCGACGGGGCAGCAGAAGAGGCGCGCCGCCCGCGAGCTGGCCGTCCAGGGCCTCTACCAGTGGCACATGACCGGCAAGTCGATCTCGGCAGTTGAAGCGGAGTTCCGCAGCCAACTGCCCGACGAGGACATGGAGGATCATGAAAACTGGGCCAAGGTCATGGAGATCGCCGACCTGGCACTTTTTCACGACCTGCTGCATAACGTGGCTCGCTATCGCGGCGACCTGGATGCCGCCATCGGACCCTTGCTCGACCGGCGTATCGAGGAGCTGGATCCCATCGAATTGACCATTCTGAGGCTCGGTGCCTACGAGCTGTCACATCGGCCGGATGTCCCCTACCGGGCGGTGATCAACGAGGGGGTCGAATTGGCCAAGTCCTTCGGCGCCACCGACGGTCACAAGTACGTCAACGGCATTCTCGACAAACTGGCCTCGCGGTTGCGCAGCGCCGAGGTCAGCGCGCGTCGTCGCTGAAGGTGCCAAGGTGACCAGTGAATTCGAGCTGATCGCCCGTCATTTCACGCCTGCCGCCCCGGGCTCACGGGCCGGTGTGGCCCTGGGCGTGGGCGATGACTGTGCGTTGCTGATACCGCACCCTGGTTCGCGGCTGGCCGTCAGTGTGGATACATCGGTCGCTGAGGTCCATTTTCCCGGCACCGCACCGGCGGTGGCGATCGGCCATCGTGCCCTGGCGGTCAGCCTCAGTGATCTGGCGGCCATGGGTGCCGAGTCTCGCTGGTGCCTGATGGCATTGGCCATGGCAAATACAGGCGACACCTGGTTATCCGAGTTCGCCCGGGGGTTTCATGACCTTTGTGCGGCGACCGGTACCACCCTGGTCGGCGGTGACGTGACCCGTGGTGAGCTGGCAATCGGGGTAACGGTCATGGGCGAGGTGCCCGAAGGGCAGGCCCTCACGCGGAGCGGAGCAAGGCCCGGAGATCATTTGGCAGTGACCGGTGCATTGGGGGGCGGGGCTGGAGGTCTGGCACTCTGGCAGCACGGCGAAAGGGACATTCAGCATCCCCTGCTGGCGCGTTACCTTCTTCCCCAGCCCCGCCTGGATGCGGGACAGGCCTTGCGCGGCCTGGCCACCGCAGCCATCGATATTTCCGATGGATTGCTGGCAGACCTGGGGCATGTACTGGCCGCTTCCGGCGTGGGCGCAAGGATCGATGTCGATGCGCTGCCCCTGGCCGAAGGGCTGCTCGAGGCTCTGGGTCCTGACCGAGCTCGGCAGGCCGCACTGGGCGGTGGCGATGACTATGAGCTGTTGGTCAGCCTGCCCGCCGAAGCCATGGCGGAGGCGACGCGTCGCCTGGCCGGGCTGGGGCTAGCGCTGACGTCGCTCGGCACGGTCACGGCCGAGCTGGGCCTGTCCGGTGTTGGCGACACTGTCCTCCACGGCTGGCAGCATTTCGGGGTGGCGAATGCCACGGGAGGGGCGACATGAATCGCGCGCCCCCGAGCGTCTGGCGGCGGCCCGTCCATTTTTTTGCCTTCGGCCTTGGCAGCGGTGCCGTGCCCTGGGCGCCTGGTACCTTCGGTACCCTGGCGGCCATCCCGTTTTACTGGCTGATGTCAGAGTTACCGCTGAACTGGTACCTGATTCTGGTGGCAGTTTCCTTCGTCGTGGGTATCTGGCTCTGTGACAGGACCTCGCGTGATCTCGGTGTGCATGACCACTCCGGTATCGTCTGGGATGAATTCGTCGGTTACTGGATCACCATGGCGGCGGTGCCCTTCTCGTGGGAAGCGGCGCTCTGGGGGTTCATCCTGTTTCGTATCTTCGATGTCTTCAAGCCGTGGCCGATTCGCTGGGCGGATCGTCGTGTAGCAGGGGGGTTCGGCATCATGATCGATGATGTGCTGGCCGGAATCTACGCTTGGAGTACGATGCACCTCTGGCTTTGGTTACACTAGTTTACTGAAAGCCATATTAGTCAAGGAAATGACAAGGAGGCGGGGCTATGCGCAAGGAACGTCTCATCGTTCCGCTGCTGGTACTGTTGCTGCTGGCCTGGCTGGCCGGGCAGGCCCTTTCCAGCCACTTCTTCGAACGGGAAATGGCGCGGACGCTGAGTGATCTCGAGGCACGTGGTGAGCTGGTCGTGTCGCGTTCAGAGCTTGAGCGGGGATGGTGGTCGTCGACCGGCCGCATCCACCTGGCACCGCTGCTGGGGAATGTCTGGCAGCTGGAGCTGACGTATCGAGCTCGGCATGGGGTGCTCAATACGCACCTGAACGGCGAGGCGATGCTGCGCCATGGCCCGGACCACGCACAGCTGTTCGGTGACTTGCTGGCCTCGTCGCCTCCCCTTTGGCAGGCCAGCTACCATACTCTGACCGGGACCCTGGAAGGCGGGCTTCGCCTCTCTCCCTTGCGGGTCACCCAGCAGGATCGCGAACTGGTGTTCGATGGGGGGCGTCTCCATTTCAGCGGCGAGCAGGGCGACTGGCGTCTCCGGGCTCACTTCGATTCCTGGCGGTTGACGGATGGGACTGCCAGCCTCGCAATCGGCCCCTCCACGCTCAACAGCCACTACGCCTATACAGAAGATGCCCATTCCTTCACACAGGAGGACCGGCTGCAGGTCGAGTCGGTGGCCTGGCATCAGCCTCAATTGAGCCTTGATGCCAGTAATCTTCGTGTCACCAATCGCACGGTTCTGGATGAGCGGGAGCTGAGAATGCAGCTCGCTGTCGACTTGGGCGAAGTGCATACCGCAGGCGAGGTACTGCTCACCGGTGAGCTGCTACTCGAGCTGTCACGCCTGAATGCCGATGCGCTTCGGGTAAGCACCTCTCGACTCCGTGAGCTGGCCGCCAGTGGTCACCATGAACTTGGCCGCCGCGAGCTGTTGGCTCAGCTCGAGCCACATCTGATTGAGACCCTGAAGGATTCGCCACGCCTCGACTTGCTGAGTCTTCAACTGGATAGTCCCATGATGGGACTGTCGGCCCGGGCCGATGGCTCCCTGTTCTTCGATGGACGTCGCCTCGATGAATTGAGTCTGATCGACGCCGACGACCCCTCAATGCAGGCGCGCTGGCGGCGGCGCCTCGACGGCGACTTCACCTGGTACGACTTGCCGACCGTGGTGGCCCTATGGCTCGGCCTGCCATTGGACACCCGTACCCTGGAAGTCGACGTGGGCCGAGGGCAGGTGCGCGTCAACAGCCGCCCCTTGCCCCAGCTGTGGCGCTGAGCCACAGACGTCAGCATGCGCTTTTGTCCTGCTCGCCTGACAATCTTTGCTACCGAGGCGATTTCACGCCACCTTGAACACGACATCTTGACCCCCGCCACCTGGAAATAGTGGGCCGATGACTTGAAGTTGGCCGGTCGCGCCCGCATTCCTCAGGTCAGACCCAGGCGCCCAGCTTCAGGATGAGGTTTCGATGAGCGATTACGATCAGGATGAGCAGAATTGGCAGCAATCGATGCGCGATAACGCGGATGACGATAACGCGGACGAGAAGTGGACAGGATCCGACGGTGAGACGGAAGAGTCCCTGAGCAACGCGATGGTGCCGGCAAGTGAATACCTGCCCGAACGAATTTACCTGTTGCCGATTCACAACCGCCCCTTCTTCCCTGCTCAAGTGCAGCCTCTGGTGATCAACCGTGAGCGCTGGGAGGACACGATGCGCCGGGTCGGCAACACGCCTCACCATACCCTGGGGGTTGCCTTCGTCGGCGATACCGGCGTCGATAACCTGACCCACGAGTCGTTTCCCGAATACGGCACGGCGGTCAAGGTTCACAAGCTGCAGGGTGAGGATCAGCAGCTCCAGTTCATTGCCCAGGGTCTCAGGCGCTTTCATATCCAGCGTTGGCTATCCAAGAAACCGCCTTATCTGGTCGAGGTGAGCTACCCGCGGGAGCCGGTCGATGCCGACGAGGACGAGACCCGCGCCTATGCCATGGCGATCATCAACGGCATCAAGGAGCTGCTGCCGATCAATCCGCTCTACGGCGAAGAGCTCAAGCATTACCTCAATCGGTTCAGTCCGCACGAGCCGGGTCCGCTGACCGATTTTGCTGCGGCCATCACCTCGGCACGGGGGGGCGAGTTGCAGAAAGTGCTGGAAACTTTGCCGGTACAGGCGCGCATGGAGAAGGTGCTGCCCTTGCTGCGCAAGGAGATCGACGTTGCCCAGCTGCAGACGGAGATCAGCGAGCAGGTCAATGCCCAGATGCAGGAACGCCAGCGCGAATTCTTCCTGCGGGAACAGCTCAAGGTAATCCAGCGCGAGCTGGGCATCTCCAAGGACGATCGCGAGAACGACGTCGACACCTTCCGTGATCGCCTCGAGAGCCTGGTGGTGCCGCCCAAGGTACTGACCCGCATCGAAGAGGAGCTCGACAAGCTCTCGGTGCTGGAGACCGGCTCGCCGGAGTATGGCACCACACGCAACTATCTCGACTGGCTGACATCGATGCCCTGGGGGGTGCGCAGCGCAGACCAGATGGACCTGGCCCATGCTCGCAGGATTCTGGACCGCGATCATGACGGGCTAAATGACGTCAAGGAGCGCATCGTCGAGTTCCTTGCCGAGGGCACCTTCAAGGGCGATGTGGGAGGCTCGATCCTGCTGCTCGTCGGCCCCCCGGGGGTCGGCAAGACCTCGGTCGGGCGCTCCATCGCCGAAGCACTGGGGCGCCAGTTCTATCGTTTCTCTGTGGGTGGCATGCGCGATGAAGCCGAGATCAAGGGCCACCGCCGTACCTATATCGGCGCCATGCCGGGCAAGCTGGTGCAGGCGCTCAAGGAGGTCGAGGTCGAGAATCCGGTGATCATGCTCGACGAGATCGACAAGATGGGACAGTCCTTCCAGGGTGACCCGGCCTCGGCACTGCTGGAGGTGCTCGACCCGGAACAGAACATTGATTTCCTCGACCACTACCTGGACGTGCGGCTCGATCTCTCCAAGGTGCTCTTCGTCTGTACCGCCAATACCCTGGACTCGATTCCGGGGCCGCTTCTCGACCGCATGGAACAGATACGGCTATCGGGCTACATCGCCGAAGAGAAAGTGGCCATTGCCAGGAACCATCTCTGGCCCAAGCTGCTTGAACGCGACCGGATCCCGAAGAAGCGTATCAACCTCACCGATGCGGCGCTCAAGCAGGTCATTGAGGGGTACGCCAGGGAGGCCGGTGTGCGACAGCTGGAAAAACAGCTCCACAGCATCGTGCGCAAGGCGGCGGTAAAGCTGCTGGAGAACGACCAGCAGTCGGTCAAGGTATCAGTGAAGAACCTGGAGGAGTTCCTGGGCGCCCCGCTGTTCCGCCAGGAGCAGGTGCTCAAGGGGGAGGGTGTGGTCACCGGCCTGGCCTGGACCTCCATGGGCGGGGCGACCCTGCCCATCGAGGCGGGCAAGGTGCATTCCCTGACCCGGGGCTTCAAGCTCACCGGAAAGCTTGGCGAAGTCATGCAGGAGTCCGCCAATATCGCCTACAGCTACACCTTGGGGCACCTGGCGGAGTACGGCGCCGACGCGGATTTCTTCGATTCTGCCTTCGTACACCTTCACGTCCCTGAAGGGGCCACGCCCAAGGATGGCCCCTCGGCGGGGGTGACCATGACCACGGCACTGCTCTCCCTCGCCCTGCACCTGTCCATCGACCGGCCGCTGGCGATGACCGGTGAACTGACCTTGACCGGCCAGGTACTGCCGGTAGGTGGCATCCGCGAGAAGATCATCGCTGCCCGTCGCAGCAAGATATTCGAGGTGATCTTGCCTGAGGCCAACCGCCGCGACTATGCGGAACTTCCCGATTACCTCAAGGAGGGGGTGACGGTGCATTTTGCCAGGCGTTATCAGGATGTGGCCAAGGTAGCTTTTGGCTAATCGACTAACCCATGGAGACGCTGGCGCCACCATCGACGATCAGGGTGTCGCCGGTGATGAAGGTGTTGCTCGGAGAGGCAAGGAACGCCACGGCTCGCGCTACCTCGTTGGCAGCCGCGACGCGCCCAAGCGGAGTGGAGGCCTGCCACAGGCGACGTGACTCGGAGTCGGCATGTTGCATGCCGGTGGTGACGGGTCCTGGTGCCACTGCATTGACCAGTATTCCCTGAGGCCCCAGTTCCACCGCCAGTGCCCGGGTCAGCGCCAGGATCGCGCCCTTGGTCATTGCATAGCTCGAACGCTCGGCCGTGGTGCGCAGGCCATGCGCCGAGGCGACGTTGACGATACGCCCACCACCGCTTGCGATCATCAGCCGGACGGCGGCCTGGATTGCCTGGAAGGCCCCGGTGACGTTGATCGCCATCATGGTATCCAGGTCCTCTTGTGAGACATCCACGAAGCGACCGCGTCGGATCACACCGGCTGCATTGATGCATGCGTCAAGCCCCTTACCCTGCCGCTCGATCTGCGCAAACGCCCGGGCAATGCTGGCAGGTTCGGCCAGGTCGCAAGGCACGAACGCCGCGCGTTCGCCCCAGGCTGTGAGCGCTGGCACCACGCTCTCCTGGCGCTCCTCTAGGTCGAGCAGGAAGATACTGTACCCAGCAGCGACCATTGCCTCACAAATGGCTGAGCCGATTCCCCCTGCGGCGCCGATTACCGCTGCTGTTCGCATAGTCTTTCCTTCGATGCCAATATTCGGGTGTTCAAGGCTGGAAAAATCGGCATTATAGTCTTTTGGTAGACGTTTTTTATAACAACCGACATCGCTCAGCGGTGCTGGACACTTCCTAGGGAGATACGCATGCGTCAGTTTATGCCTACTTTCACTCGCAGCCTGCTGGCCTCGGCGACCGCCGTCATGATGGGCGCCGCAGCCTTTTCCGCCCAGGCGGAAACCCGAGTTACCTATAAATCCGCTTCCGCCGGCACCGCCTATTACCAGATGGGTGTGGAACTCTCGGAGGCGATCCGCAAGGGTACCGATGGTGATATCCAGCTTACGCTGGAAGAGAGCCAGGGCTCTGTGCAGAACGTGATGGAAGTGATGGCCCGGCAAGGCAACTACGTCTTTACCACGCCTCCAGGGCTGGTGGAGAGCGCCATGGCTGGAGAGGGGCCCTTTGCAGAACGTCAGAGTCCCCAGTTCCAGGAGATTCGTGGCCTGTTCCCGATTCCGGCAATCACCATGCACTTCGTTGCGGCAGGTGGTGACGGGGTCATCGGGCTCGAGGACCTGCAAGACAAGCACATCCTGATCGGACGTGGCACCTTTGGCGCCCGCGAGGCCGAGCGCTATCTTGAATTGTTCAACATGATGGACAAGGTGCGGGTGGCCAGCGCCGAGATCGGCAGTGGCCCCGATGCGCTTAAGAACGGACAGATCGATGCCTTCGTCACGGCGAGCTCCTTCCCCACACCCAATGTGATCGAGACCGCAGCGAGCATGTCGATCAGCCTGGTGAGCCTGACCGACGAGCAAATCGAGCAGACAGGCGCTGCGCGGCAGACCATTCCGGCCGGCACCTACTCTGGCGTGGAGCAGGACGTCGAGACCACGTCACTGCCCGTTATCGCCTATACCACCACCGGCATGGACGATGACACCGCCTACACCCTGACCAGGACCTTCTGGGAGCGCAGGGATGCCATGGCGGAAGAGACGGCCTGGTGGGGCAGCATCACCCACGACATGGTCGGCAACATTGCCGGGTCGCTGCATCCGGGCGCGGTGCGCTATTACGATGAAGTTGGTATCGAGATTCCCGACGAACTGCGCTAGGCACTGTCCGAAAACTGGCTGCACTTGGCCATACGGCGTTAAAAATCGGCTCAAAGTACTCATTTACACTCCGTAAACTCGCACGCGAGCCCGATCCGTCTTCACGCCGATTTTGCCTTGCGACCCACAGGGATGTGGGAAGTGCGTTGGCCCGTAGGGAACGGGCCTAGCCCTGGCCTTCGATCGCCGACTTTTCAGACAATGCCTAACTCCCTGTTGGGGCCAGTGCTCCTGGCCTGGCCCTGATCGAAAGGCTCCATTTCTATGTCGACATTTTCCTCTTCTCCTGTGGCCGGCGAGGCTGTTGGTAGCGCTCGGTTGCGGCTCCATCCGGCTTGGGTATTGCTGGGCGGTGTCACGGTGGTCTTTCACCTGGGCCTGATTTTTTACGGGCTTACCCCGGCGCTGGTGAGCCGGCCAATTCACATGGCTCTCGCGCTGCCGTGGGTCCTGATCTTCGCCGCACGCACGCCGTTCGAGCGCTGGAGCGGCTGGCTGCTGACCGGGCTGGGTATCGCCGCTTGCGGCTATATCGCCTTCAACGAGGAAGCGCTGTCGCAGCAGTACGGCTTCATCGACACCCACCTGCAGATGATCATCGGGGTCTTCCTCATCGGACTGGCACTGGAGGCGGCCCGTCGCGCCATTGGCTGGCCGCTGCCCCTGGTTGCCGTGGCAGCACTGCTCTATGCGGTATTCGGCGCCCACATACCCGGCCAGTTCGGCCACCCGGGGCTGCCAATGCAGAGTTTCGTCGGCACCCTGACCATCGCCGAGGGAGGCCTCTGGGGGTCACTCACGGGGGTGAGTGTTGGCGTGGTGGCAATCTTCGTCATCTTCGGCGCAGTGCTCAATGCCGGAGAGGCGGGGCAGGGCTTCATGAATATGGCAAGCGCTTTCGCCGGGCGGTTGACGGGCGGAGCGGCCAAGGTGTCGGTCATCTCATCGGCTCTGATGGGGTCGATTTCCGGCTCCGCCTCTGCCAACGTCGCCTCCACCGGGGCTATCACCATTCCCACCATGGTGCGCTTGGGCTATCCGCGTGCTCTGGCCGGCGGCGTGGAGGCGGTGGCCTCCTCGGGCGGGCAGATCATGCCACCCCTGATGGGGGCCGGCGCCTTCGTCATGGTCGAGCTTACCGGTACGCCCTATACCCAGATCATGGCTGCGGCAATGTTGCCGGCCATTCTCTATTTCGCCACCGTCTGGGTGGGTATCAACGCCTACGCCACGCGCCATGACCTGAGCCCCATGGCTGAAAGCGACAGGCCCAGCGGCAAGGAGGTGATGATCACCTCCCTCTTCTTCGCCGTGCCCTTCGTGATATTGCTCGAGCGCATCTTTCTCGGTGGCTACACGCCCCAGTATGCGGCGAGCCTGGCGATCTTTGCCGGAATGCTGCTGTTGTTCTTCGATGTGACGCTCAGCTTCTCGCTGCGCGGTTTCGCTTCGCGAATGGCCGATGCCATGGTCACGGCTGGGCGTCAGGTTGCGATTATCGGTGCGATCATCATCTGTGCCTCGCTGGTGATCGGGGTGCTGTCCATGACCGGGTTGGGGGTCAAGATAACCTCGGGCATTCTCTCTCTCTCCAACGAGATGCTGTGGCCGGCGCTGCTGCTCACCGCGCTCGCCTGCCTGGTGCTGGGCATGGAGGTGCCGACCACGGCCGCCTATGTCATCTGCGTCTCGGTGGCCGGGCCAGCACTCATCGCCCTCGGTCTCGAACCGCTGCTGGCGCACCTGTTCGTGTTCTGGTTCGCGCTGCTCTCCACCATCACGCCGCCGGTCTGCGGTGGGGTCTTCATCGCCGCCGGCATGGTGGGGGAGAACTGGCTCAAGGTGGCGATGAAGGCCATGGCCCTGGGCATCGGACTCTATATCATCCCCCTGGCCATGGTCGCCAACCCGGATATCATCCGCTTGGCCTTCGACCCCTTTGCTGCGGTCTTCGACATGGTCAAGATCGCCGTGGGACTGGGCGGAATTTCCTATGGCGTCATCGCCCGCCGTGCCCTCTGGCTGCGGGTGCTGCTGGTCGTCGCGGGGGCGCTGGTAATTTTTGCGGTCTAGGTAACACCCCGGCATGGCAGGAAAAGTCAGCTGTTGGAGCGCTCGGTTCGGCGCTCCGAGTTTCCATCGCGACTGGCGCCGCAGGCGCCTTGGCGGAGGCGGCAAGTTCAGTGGTTATTGCCAGCATTGGCAACACCGCGGTCGCGAGCTAAAGCTACCTCCTACAGGGCGGTAGTCGCCGACCTTGTAGGAGCGCTGCTCCGCATCGCGACTGGCGCCGACAGGCGCCCTGGCGGAGGCGGGAACGTCAGTGGTTATTGCCAGCATTGGCAACACCGCGGTCGCGAGCTAAAGCTACCTCCTACAGGGCGGTAGTCGCCGACCTTGTAGGAGCGCTGGTCCCCATCGCGACTGGCGCCGATAGGCGCCCTGGCGGTTCGCGCCGGTGGAAAAAACAGCTGTTGGAGCGCTGCTCCGCATCGCGACTGGCGCCGGTAGGCGCCTTGGCGGAGGCTACCAAGGCCAGCGGTTATCGGAGAGTTCTGAGGAGAAGAGAGATGATCTTTGCCACGCTGGGCCCTGAGGGCAATAACCACGTACTGGTACTGCACCGCTATCTTGAGGCGCGCGGTCCCGCCGATGCCGAGGTGAGGCTGTTCGATGATTTTCCGGCGGCGTTCGCGGCACTGGCGGCGGGGGAGGTGGACCGGGTGCTGCAGTGTACGGCCCACTTCAGCCACGCCGATTGCGTCGGCCGTTACATGCATCGCGTCTTTCCGGTGGACGTCTTCGTCGCCGGCAGTCATCCCCTGGCGCTGCTGGCACGGCGCGATGTTGCCGAGCCTCGCCGGGTAGCACGTCAGCCGGCCACCCGCTACTACACAGACCTCTCCTCCTTTGACGAAGAGATGGATGCGCCCACCACCGTGGCGGTGGCCGAGGGGCTGGTGGAGGGGCGTTTCGAGGCGGGCATCTGTGCCCGGCAGGTCCTGGAGCAGCACCCGGATGAGCTGCGCTTGATCGAGGAGTTGGGCCCGGCGCTGGATGTCTGGGTACTCTATGGCACCCAGCCGCTTGCCGAGGGCAGCTCGCTGTCAGTCTAGCCGCCACGCCCCGTGCATGACAGAATCTGGGCTGACCTGAACACCGAGACCGTCAACCGCCGCCATGGCGACCCGAGACGGCACGAACGATATGGCGCACCTAGCGCTTAAAGAGGACACCATGCCCGAATACCGCTCCCGTACCACCACCGCCGGTCGCAACATGGCCGGCGCCCGCGCCCTGTGGCGTGCCACCGGCATGAAGGACGAGGATTTCCACAAGCCGATCATCGCCGTGGCCAACTCCTTCACCCAGTTCGTGCCGGGGCACGTGCATCTGAAGGACATGGGCCAGCTGGTGGCCCGGGAGATCGAGAAGGCAGGTGGCGTCGCCAAGGAGTTCAATACCATTGCGGTGGACGACGGCATCGCCATGGGTCATGACGGCATGCTCTATTCCTTGCCGAGCCGCGACATCATCGCCGACAGCGTCGAGTACATGGTCAACGCCCACTGTGCCGACGCCCTGGTGTGCATCTCCAACTGCGACAAGATCACGCCCGGCATGCTGATGGCCGCCATGCGTCTCAATATACCGGTGATCTTCGTCTCCGGTGGCCCCATGGAGGCGGGCAAGACCAAGCTTCTCGACCACAACATCGACCTGATCGATGCGATGATCTATGCCGCCGATGACAGCTACAGCGATGAGGACATCGCCGAGATCGAGCGTAGCGCCTGCCCCACCTGTGGTAGCTGTTCAGGGATGTTCACCGCCAATTCCATGAACTGCCTGATGGAGGCGCTGGGCCTGGCGCTGCCGGGCAACGGTACGGTGCTGGCGACCCATAGCGACCGGCGCCGGCTGTTCGAGGAAGCGGGACACCGAATCGTCGACCTGGCCAAGCGCTACTACGAGGGCAACGAGGCGCACCTGTTGCCCCGGGCCATCGGCTCCAAGGCGGCCTTCCGGAATGCCATGACCCTGGATATCGCCATGGGCGGTTCCACCAACACCATCCTGCACCTGCTGGCTGCCGCCCAGGAGGGCGAGATCGACTTCACCATGGCCGACATCGACCGGCTGTCGCGGGAGGTGCCGCAGCTTTGCAAGCTGGCACCCAACACCCAGCAGTACCATATCGAGGACTGCCACCGCGCCGGCGGCATCATGGCGATCCTCGGTGAGCTGGAGCGTGCCGGGGTGCTGGATACCCGGGTGCCCACCGTCTATGGTGACACACTCAAGGACGCCCTGGACGAGTGGGATATCATGCGCTCGCCCAGTCCCGAGGTGGTCGATTTCTACAAGGCAGGCCCCGGTGGCATCCCCACCCAGACCGCCTTTTCCCAGAGCGCCCGCTGGCCGAGCCTGGATGGCGATCGTGCCACCGGCTGTATCCGCGACCTTGAGCACGCCTTTTCCCGGGAAGGCGGCCTGGCCGTGCTGTTCGGCAATATCGCCGAGGACGGCTGCGTGGTAAAGACCGCCGGCGTCGACGACTCCATTCTGGTGTTCGAGGGGCCGGCCCATGTGGTCGAGTCCCAGGACCAGGCGGTGGAGCATGTCCTCGAGGGCAAGGTGAAAGCGGGCGAGGTGGTGGTGATTCGCTACGAGGGACCCAAGGGCGGGCCCGGTATGCAGGAGATGCTCTATCCGACCTCCTACCTGAAGTCCAAGGGGCTGGGCAAGGCGTGTGCGTTGCTCACCGACGGCCGCTTCTCCGGCGGTACCTCGGGGCTCTCCATCGGCCACGCCTCTCCCGAAGCCGCGGCGGGCGGTGCCATCGGCCTGGTACGTTCCGGCGACATCATTCGCATCGATATTCCCAATCGCTCGATCGACGTCAAGCTGAGCGACGCCGAACTCGCAGCGCGGCGTGAAGCGGAAGAGGCGCGCGGCAGTCAGGCCTGGAAGCCGAGCATCCAGCGCACCCGCAAGGTGTCGGCGGCGCTCAAGGCATACGCGTTGCTGGCCACCTCTGCCGACAAGGGGGCAGTGCGCGACCTCGCCAAGCTCGATTGATCCTCGACCGCTCCGCACGCCGGGTCCTTTCCCGGCGTACCGATGCTATCAGCGAGATTTACATGATGAAGCAGACCTACGGTGTTGGCCTGGTCGGTTTCGGCACCGCCGGCCGTGTCTTTCATGCACCGCTGATACAGGCCGCCCCCGGGCTGGAGCTGTTGGCCGTGGTCAGCAGTGCGCCGGAGCGGGTGCGTGAAACCCTGCCCGAGGTGGATGTACTACCCAAGGCGGCGGCGCTCTTTGCACGGAGCGATATCGACCTGGTGGTGATTGCCACCCCCAACGATACCCACTACCCGCTGGGCAAGGCGGCGCTGGTGGCCGGCAAGCACCTGGTCATCGACAAGCCCTTCACCGTATCGGTGCCGGAGGCTCGGCTGCTGAAGGTCGAGGCCGAAAAGCAGGAGCGGATGATCAGCGTCTTTCACAATCGTCGCTGGGACAGTGACTTCCTCACCCTCCGGGCACTGCTGGCGTCGGGCCGCCTGGGACGTCCGGTGTCCCTGGAGCTCCGTTTCGACCGCTACCGGCCTCTGGTCGCCGATCGCTGGCGCGAGAAGCAGAAGCCCGGCAGCGGTATCTGGTACGATCTGGGCGCCCATCTGCTCGATCAGGTCAATGTCCTGTTCGGCATGCCGAGGGCCATTCTGCTGGACCTGAAGGCTGCCCGGGATGGAGCCGAGGTGGACGATGATTTCCTGGCCCTGCTCGACTACGGCGACCTGCGGGTGACGCTGAAGGCCAGCTCGTTGGTTGCCCACCCGACGCCGCAGCTGGCGCTGCACGGCACTCAGGGCAGTTTCGTCAAGTATGGTCGCGATCCCCAGGAGAACTGGCTGCGTGTGGGCCAGGTGCCGACCCCCTTCTGGGGTATCGACGAGCGCCCCGGCCGCCTGACGCTGAACGAGGGAGAGGGTGACGCGGTTTCTTTGGTGGGCCAGGAGCATCCTGGAATGCCCGGCAACTATCCTGCCTACTATGCCGCCGTTGCCGATGCCCTCGCCGGGCGAATGCCGCCACCCGTTACTGTGGATGAAGCGCTTGATGTCATGTGGTTGCTGGAGGCGGGGATGGACAGCCACCGGCAGGAGCGTTGGATACGCATCAAGGAAGGTAGCGGTATGCCGCGCTATCTGCAGGCATAGGACACGGTATTCTCGCTCTGCTGGCCTTTACCAGCTCATGGAGGTGTCCTCCCTGCGCCGCTGGCGCAGGGTGTCGCGGGCGATGAAAAGCGCCGCGATGGCGCGCGCTTCATGGAAATCCTCGCGTAATAGCAGGGCCGGGAGTTCCTCCAGGGCATGGGTCTCGACCACCAGCTGTTCCGGCTCGTCGCCGGGCAGCCGTTTTGGGTAGAGGTCGGTTGCCAGCATCACCTGCATGCGATGACGCATGTAGTTGGGGGCCAGCGACAGTTCCACCAGTGGCTCGATACGATGGGCACCGAATCCGCACTCCTCCATCAGTTCGCGGTTGGCGGCAGTGATTGGATCCTCTCCAGGGTCGACCAGGCCCTTGGGCAGGGTGAGCACATAGTCCTCGAAGCCTGCCGCATATTCGCGGATCAACAGCACATGCTCCGGGTCCGGCATGGCGATGATCATGACCGCGCCGTGATCGCTGCCGGTCAGCCGTTCGAAGGTGCGCTCGGCACCGTTGGCAAAGCGAAGTTCCAGCGACTCGATGTGAAACAGACGACTTCTGGCCACCGACTGGCGTGACAGGACCTGGGGTTTCTGCAGATAGTATGTCTCGGACATGAGAGCTCCGTTGCGAACAGGCGAGCCGACGGCGATCTGAACTTGCTGGCCAGGCATGCGCCGAGGGGGTCGATTGAGTACAATATCACGCCTTTCACCGTACTGACGCCACCGGGAGTCGCCATGATCGACTGGCGCGCCATCGATACCGTTCTGCTGGATATGGACGGCACCTTGCTTGATCTCCATTTCGACAGCCATTTCTGGCTGGAGCATCTGCCCAGGCGCTATGTGGAGTTGCATCGGCTGGATGAAGCGACCCAGGAAGTCCTGCGGGCGCGCATCATTCGTGAAAAAGGGACGCTCAACTGGTATAGCCTGGCCTACTGGAGTCGCGAGCTGGGGGTAGACATCGTTGCGCTCAAGCGCGAGATCCAGCACCTCATCGGCCTGCGCAGCGATGCTCTGGATTTCCTCGAGTGGCTCAAGCAGGCCCACCCCCGCGTCGTGCTGGCGACCAATGCCGACCGCGAGAGCCTGGAACTGAAGCTGCCGATCACCGGTCTCGAGAACTACCTGGACGCCATCGTCTCCTCGGCCGACCTGGGCGTGCCCAAGGAAGCCCAGGAATTCTGGTTCGCGCTGCAGGAGGTCGAGCCCTTCGATCCTGCCCGCACCCTGTTCATCGACGACAATCCGGACGTGTTGGAAAGTGCGCGGGAGTATGGCATTCGACACCTGCTGGGGATCAAGCAGCCCGACAGCACCCGGCCGGAGAAGGAGCTGAAGGAGTTTATCGTCCTGGATCGCTTCGCCGCCATCCTGCCGGAGACGCTGCCGCCGGAAGTCCGTGCTGACAAGTCTCAGCGAGGAGAGAATGGATAGGGAGGTGAGAATGAATAGGGAGGAGAAAAATGGATAGTGTCCGCCTCGACAAATGGCTCTGGGCCGCGCGCTTCTTCAAGACACGGGCCCTGGCCAAGAAGGCCATCGAAGGTGGCAAGGTCCACTACAACGGTGCCCGTGCCAAGACCAGCAAGAGTGTCGAAGTCGGGGCGCTGGTTCGCGTGCCCCAGGGCTGGGACCACTGGGAAGTGGAGGTCGTGGCGCTGTCCGACCAGCGACGTGGTGCCTCCGAGGCGCGTGAGCTCTACCGCGAGACGCCCGAGAGTGAAGCACGACGCCTGCGCGAAGCCGAGGGCCGGCGCCTCACCAACCAGGCCATGCAGCATCCTCTGCGTCGACCCGACAAGAAGCAGCGCCGGGACATCCATCGCTTTCAGCGTCAGCATGACGAATAAACGAGCCCCTTTACGAGACCGTACGCCATGAGCGACCAGATTCAGCGTTTTCTCTTCGAGCGCACCAATGTGCGTGGCGAGATCGTCACCCTCGAGCGCGCCTATGGCGATGTGCTCGACCGCCACGGGTACCCGCCTGCAATCAACCGGCTGCTGGGGGAGCTGCTCTCGGCCGTTGCCCTGCTCACCGATACCGTCAAGCTTGACGGCATCCTCAGTATCGAGGTGCGTGGCCAGGGAGCGCTGTCGCTGTTGATGGCCGAGTCCAACCCCGGCGGCGAGCTGCGCGCCATTGCGCGCCTGGCCGAGGGCACCGACCTGCCCGATGACAGCCAGGGCTTTCGCGACCTGGTTGGCGACGGCCATATCGTGATCACCCTGGACCCGAAGGATGGCAATCGTTACCAGGGTATCGTGGCACTGGAGTACGACAGCCTGGCCGAGTGCCTGGAAGCCTATTTCTCCCAGTCCGAACAGCTGCCCACTTTCCTGCGGCTGACATCGGACGGTGCGCGTACCGGTGGGCTGCTGCTGCAGCGCCTGCCCGACGACTCGTTGAACCAGGACGACGATGCCTGGGAGCGAAGCGTGCATCTGGCCAGAACCCTGCGCAGCGACGAGCTTCTGGAACTCGACCAGCGTGAGGTGCTGTATCGCCTTTACCATGAAGAGACGGTGCGCGTCTTTGAACCCAAGCCGTTGCGCTTCGGCTGTACCTGTTCCCGCGCCCGCATTGGTGAGGCTTTGTTGAGCCTCGGGGAGAGGGAGCTGCGCGAGGTATTGGCCGAGCAGGGCGAGATCGAGACCCAGTGTCACTTCTGCCATACCCACTACCGTTTCGGCGAGGCCGAAGTGGAAGCGCTGTTGGCGGAGCCGGACGGTGAGGGGCGAACACTGCACTGAGCGCGCGTTCATGGCGGATTTGCTGCCAGCGCTTCACTACAAGATATCCTGCGCGTCGAATGCTGCATGGCACAAATGCGATAGTGTTCAACCTGCTGCGATATGGTGTTGATGTAGTAGTAAAACTACAAGAACTTCGGCTAACGAGAGCATTTCCTGTGGGCTGCCTTTTTGCCATAATGGCGCCGCCTTATGGCCGATCGGCTAGAGACAAGACGGGATACATCCGCACGGACGATCGGACACCTCATAGCAAAGGGCGTTATGGACGCCTGGCCCACGAGAGAGAACCGGCCGCAAGGCCCAGGAAATCACATGACCACATCCCAAGCCGCTCCTCAAGCACACGTCAATCTCAGCAGCGCCGAACTCATCGAACGGTCAGTGGCGCGTGGTGAAGGCCGCCTGGCTGCCAATGGTGCCCTGGTGGTTAACACCGGCGAGCGCACCGGCCGCTCCCCCAAGGACCGCTTCATCGTCGATGAGCCCTCGACCAGCGCCCAGATCGACTGGGGCAGTGTCAATCGTCCCTTCCCGGCTGAGCATTTCGATGCCCTGTGGGAGCGTGTCGAGGCGTACCTGAGCAGTGGCGAGCGCTTCGTGTCCGAGCTGCATGTGGGCAGTGATCCAACCCATTACCTGCCGGTGCGCGTGACTACCGAGACGGCCTGGCACAACCTCTTCGGACGCACCATGTTCGTGCGCCCGGAAGGCTACAACCCGTCCGCCAAGGACGAGTGGACCATTCTCAACGCGCCTTTCTTCGTGTGTGAGCCAAACCGTGACGGCACCAACTCCGATGGCACCGTCATCATCAACTTCGCCCAGAAGAAGGTGCTGATCGCCGGCATGCGCTACGCCGGCGAAATGAAGAAAGCGATGTTCTCGGTTCAGAACTTCCTGCTGCCGGCCTCCGATGTGTTGCCCATGCACTGCTCGGCCAACGTTGGCGAGGATGGCGAAACGGCACTGTTCTTCGGCCTATCCGGCACCGGCAAGACAACACTTTCCGCCGACCCGGCTCGCTACCTGATCGGCGACGACGAGCACGGCTGGGGCCCAGGCACCGTGTTCAACATCGAAGGTGGCTGCTACGCCAAGTGCATCGATCTTTCGGCCAAGAACGAGCCGGTGATCTGGGATGCCATCAAGTTCGGCACCGTGCTGGAGAACGTCGTGCTCGACGACCGTCGCGAGCCGGACTACACCGACGACAGCCTGACCCAGAACTCCCGCGCCGCCTACCCGCTTGAGCATGTGGGCAAGCGCGTGCCGGAGAACCGTGCCGGCGAGCCCAACGCCATCATCTTCCTGACCTGCGACATGTCAGGCGTTCTGCCCCCGGTGTCGGTGCTCTCCAAGGAAGCTGCTGCCTACCACTTCCTCTCCGGCTATACCGCCAAGGTTGGTTCCACCGAGATGGGCTCCTCCGCCGGGCTCGAAGCCACCTTCTCCACCTGCTTCGGTGCGCCTTTCTTCCCGCGTCCGGCGCGTGAATACGCCGACCTGCTGATCAAGCGTGTCGAAGCCAAGGATGCCCAGGTCTATCTGGTCAATACCGGCTGGACCGGCGGTGCCTATGGCGAAGGCGGCTCGCGTTTCTCGATTCCGACCACTCGGGCCATCATCAGCGCTATCCAGTCCGGCGTGCTGCGCGAGATCGAGACCAAGCGCATCGAAGGCCTCAACCTGAACGTGCCGGTGTCGGTGCCGGGCGTCGACTCGCGTCTGCTCGACCCGCGCGAGACCTGGGAAGACCCGTCCGCCTATGATCGCAACCTTCGTGACCTGGCAGCCAAGTTCGTCGACAACTTCAAGAAGTTCGACGGCGTCAGCGAAGCCATCGTCAAGGCCGGACCCAGCCTGACCTGAGGCGAACCCGCCGAGGTTCCAGCGGTCTGAACGGGGAAGGACAATCGTCCTTCCCCGTTTCGTTGTGCGTCCCGCCTGATGGTCAGGCCATGCAGCCAGGGCCTGCAGGAACGAGCGGCATCAACGAGGAGTGTTGGCATGAAACGACGTCATTTTCTGGGTCTGGTCGGTGCCACCGGTGCGGTGGGGCTGCTGCCGGGAGCCGCCTGGGGCTTTCCCCGCCTGAATCTCGAACCCGCGCCGGGGCTCGAGCGGCTCGAGCTTTCCGACGAGGAGTGGCGCGAGCGGCTCACTGCGGAGCAGTACGACATCCTGCGCGACCACGGCACCGAGCCACCCTGGTCCAGCCCGCTGGACGATGAATGGCGCGAGGGAGAGTATCACTGCGCCGGCTGTGATCTGCTGCTGTTCACCAGCGCCATGAAATACGACTCCGGCACCGGCTGGCCGAGCTTCTTCGAGCATGTCGAGGGCCACCTGCTGACCCAGCTCGACTTCAGCATGATCTGGCCGCGGACGGAATATCACTGCGCCCGCTGCCACGGTCACCAGGGACATGTTTTCAGCGACGGACCCGAGCCCACCGGCCTGCGCTGGTGCAACAACGGCCTGGCGTTGACGTTTATCCCCGCTACAGCCTGAACCCCTCGATGATGTACTGGGCCAGGCCCTCCACCACCGGAGAGGCGGTCTCCGGTGATCGCAGCAGCACGATGGAGGCGTCGGGCAGGGGAGGAAAGCCGTCCGCCTCGTCGAGGATGCGCAAGTTCGGCGTAACCAGGCTCTTCATCCACGCAGACACGGCAAGACCCGCCCCGACAACCGCCTGAAGCGTGGCCAGGCTGGGGCTGCTGTAGGCGATGCGATAGGAGAGGCCGGCCCGGGTCAGGGCGTTGCAGGCGTGACGCCGGCAGAAGCAGGGCTCTTCGAACAGCGCCAGTGGCAGGGGTGACTGCCGGTGCGTCGCATGCGACTCGGCCACCACCCACACCGTTTCATCCTGAAGCAGGATCTCGCCGATCTCGTGCCCCACCTCGCGGGTCACGATACTCAGGTCGAGCTGGCCCTTCTGGCGATTGATCAGCTCGGAGGAAGGCGCGCACTGCACCTCGACATCCACCAGTGGCCAGGTATGGGAGAAGGACTTCAGGATACCCGGCAGGAAGCGCATCACGTAGTCGTCGGGCACGCCGAGCCTCACCCTCCCGACCATATCCGGTTGGCGCAGCATGGTGAGCGCTTCGCCATGCAGGTCGAGAATGCGTCGCGCATAGCCGAGCAGGGTGGCTCCCTCGCTGGTCAGCAGCATCTGGCGGCCCTGCCGTTCGAACAGCTGGCGCTGGATCACGTCCTCCTCCAGCCGCTTGATCTGCATGCTCACGGCGGATTGCGTTCGGTTTACCGCTTGTGCGGCGCGGGTGAAGCCACCGTGATCGACGATGGCGACAAAGGTGCGCAGCAGTTCATGATCGATGGTCTGGAGCATACGGATTACTCATCGGTGGCTGATCGCGGTTAACGCTTTTCATCTAACGCTTTTCATCGCTTTCTTATCAATATGGTTGATGTCATTCATCAGAAGTATTCGTTGGATTGATCTTAGCCGTTCCTCGACACTTCCTCCACACCCGGGCTTCACATATCAGGAGGAAGTCGTCATGACCAAGGAATCGATCTGCCCTGCGCCTCTCCCAGGCAGCGCCTGCGACCATCGTCAGGTCGAGCATGCCCTCGCCACGACGCGGCAACGGCTGCGGTTTATCGTACGGCTGTGGCACTGGGCGCGCCGCATGGACCGGCTCGCCCAGCTTCGTCGTGAGCGCAATCAGCTGCATGAGCTCAGCGATGAACTGCTGCGGGACATCGGCCTGACGCGCCACGAGGCCAACCGTGAGAGTCGTCGCCACTACTGGGACGATATCGGCTGGCGGCGCTGACGTTGGCTGCGGCGAGCGCGTGGCGTTTATGGTAACTTGGCGCGATCTTTTGCTGTTGCTACATCAAGGATGTCATGGACGCCACGACCCGAATCATTTCACGCCTCGCAGAAGAGCTCGCCGTTCGACCGCAGCAGGTATCGGCCACGGTTGAGCTGCTCGACGGCGGGGCCACCGTGCCCTTCATCTCGCGCTATCGCAAGGAGGTCACCGGTGGCCTCGATGACACCCAGCTGCGCCAGCTCGACGAGCGCCTGCGTTATCTGCGCGAACTCGAGGAGCGCCGCGGCACCGTGCTCACCGCCATCGAGGAACAGGGCAAGCTGACCGATGCCCTGGCGGCGCAGATCCAGGCGGCCGACACCAAGCAGCGCCTGGAAGACCTCTACCTGCCGTACAAGAAGAAGCGCCGGACCAAGGCGCAGATCGCCCGTGAGGCGGGGCTCGAGCCGCTGGCCGATGCCCTGTTCACCGACCCGACCCTGGATCCGGAGACCGAAGCCGGCCGCTATCTGCGTCCTGCAGAGGGCGATATTCCCGCCGTGGAGGATGCCAAGGCGGCACTGGATGGGGCCAGGCAGATCCTGATGGAGCGCTTCGCCGAGGACCCCGAGCTGGTCGGGCTACTGCGCGAGCGCCTGTGGAGCGAGGGCGAGCTCAGCGCCAGGGTACTGGACGGCAAGGAGCGCGAGGGCGCGAAGTTTTCCGACTACTTCGAACATGACGAGAAGCTGGCCAAGGTGCCGTCGCATCGGGCGCTGGCGATGTTCCGCGGCCGTAACGAAGGGGTGCTGACCCTGGCGATTCGCCTGCCAGGCGAAGACGAGGCGCCGATTCACCCGGCCCAGGTCGCCATCGCCCGCCACTTCAAGATTCGTGACGAGGGTCGTTCCGCCGACAAGTGGCTCGCCGACGTGGTGCGCTGGACCTGGCGGGTCAAGCTTTATACCCACCTGGAGACCGAGCTGATGGGGCGGCTGCGCGAGAGCGCCGAGCTTGCCGCCATCGGCGTCTTTGCCGCCAATCTCAAGGACCTGTTGCTGGCCGCGCCGGCGGGGCAGAAGGCGACGCTCGCCATTGACCCCGGCCTGCGCACCGGCTGCAAGGTGGCCGTGGTGGACGCCACGGGCCAGTTCCTCGAGCACGCCACCATCTATCCCCATGCGCCTCGCAACGCCTGGGACGCCTCCCTGGCCGAGCTGGCCAGGCTGGTGGAACGCCACGATGTGGCGCTGATCGCGGTGGGCAACGGCACCGCCAGTCGCGAGACCGACCGGCTCGCCGCCGACCTGCTCAAGCTGTTTGCCGGAAAAAAGGCGCTATCGAAGGTAATGGTCAGCGAGGCCGGTGCCTCGGTCTACTCCGCCTCGGAGTACGCGTCTCGGGAGCTGCCCGACCTCGACGTCACCATCCGCGGCGCGGTCTCCATCGCCCGGCGCCTGCAGGACCCGCTGGCCGAGCTGGTCAAGATCGAGCCCAAGGCGATCGGCGTGGGGCAATACCAGCACGATGTCTCCCAGCTTCAACTCTCCCGCAGCCTGGAAACCGTGATCGAGGACTGCGTCAATGCCGTCGGGGTGGATCTCAACACGGCATCGAGTGCACTGCTGTCCCGCGTGGCCGGCCTCAACCCGGCCCTGGCCGAGAATATCGTCGCCCGACGCAACGCCGAGGGCGCCTTCGTCAGCCGCAGGCAGCTCCTCGACGTGAGCCGCCTGGGCCCCAAGACCTTCGAGCAGTGCGCGGGCTTCCTGCGCATCATGAACGGTGACAATCCGCTCGATGCCAGTGCGGTCCACCCCGAGGCCTACCCGCTGGTGGAGCGCATCGCCAAGCGCAGCGGCCGGGAGCTGTCCAGCCTGATCGGCGACAGCGCCACCCTCAAGGCGGTCAAGCCCGCCGAATTCGCCGACGAGCGTTTCGGCGTGCCTACCATCAGCGATATCCTCAAGGAGCTCGACAAGCCGGGCCGTGATCCGCGGCCGGAGTTCAAGGCCGCCGAGTTCCGCGAAGGGGTGGAAACGCTCAAGGACCTGGAGCCGAGAATGATCCTGGAGGGTACCGTGACCAACGTGACCCACTTCGGCGCCTTCGTCGATATCGGCGTGCATCAGGACGGGCTGGTGCACATTTCGGCCCTGTCGGACAAGTTCGTCGATGACCCGCGCACCGTGGTCAAGGCCGGGGATATCGTCAAGGTCAAGGTGATGAGCGTGGACATCGAGCGTGCCCGCATCGCCCTTACCATGCGCCTGGACGACCAGCCGGGCGAAGAGGCCGGCGGCAAGCCGCGGCGCGGCGGTGGTGACGAACGCCGGGGCCAGGGCAAGCCGGCGCGCAGGAATGGCGGCGCGGGGCAGCAGAGCCAGCCGGCCAGCCCGGTGGGGGCCCTGGGTGCTGCGCTGCTGAAGGCAAAGAAGGGCAAGTCTTGAACCCTGCACCCCTGACGCCATACTCTCATCTACATCTGTCAGCCCATTGTCGGCCGCCCCCGGCGGCCGGTACGCTTCGACCGGGGAACCTGTATCAGGCTTCCGAGACATGGGGTCAATGCCTTGTCTGATTCATATACTGCCATCGTTTCACACCTTTCCGCTCTCGCCGCCCAGGGTCGCTTCGGTCGCCTGCTGCGGGGCATAGAGAAGGAGGGGCTGCGCGTCGATGCCCAGGGCCGCATCGCCGACACACCGCATCCCCGGGCGCTGGGCTCGAAGTTGACCCACCCCTATATCACCACCGACTACTCCGAAGCGCTGCTGGAGTACATTACCCCGGTGTACTGCCGCCCTGGCGATGCCATGGCCTTCCTGGCCGACCTGCACCGCTTCAGCTATCGCCGCCTGGGCGATGAGCTGATCTGGCCGGCCAGCATGCCGTCGCGCCTCGATGGCAACGACAGCGTGACCATCGCCGATTACGGCAGCTCCAATGTGGGCACCATGAAGCACGTCTACCGCAAGGGGCTGGACGTGCGCTATGGCCGGATCATGCAGGCTATCGCGGGCATTCATTACAACGTCTCCCTCCCCAACGAGCTGTGGGAAGTGCTGCGGGAGCGGGATGGCGCAGCCGACATCCCCATGAACGACTATCGTTCCAGTCGCTATTTCGGCCTGATTCGCAATTTCCGCCGTCACAGCTGGCTGCTGCTCTACCTGTTCGGTGCCTCGCCGGCACTGGATCGCAGCTTCCTCCCCGACGGCAAGATTCCCGACAAGCTGCAGGCCCATGGTCGCGACACCCTGATCTCGCCCCATGCCACCAGCCTGCGCATGTCGGACCTGGGCTACCAGAACAAGGTGCAGGCGCAGCTGAAGATCTGCTTCAACTCGCTGTCCAACTATGTCGGCACCCTGCGCCACGCCATTTCCACGCCCTGGCCCGCCTATGCGGCCATGGGCGTAGAGGAAAACGGCAGCTGGCAACAGCTCAATGCCAATATCCTGCAGATCGAGAACGAGTACTACAGCGACATTCGCCCCAAGCGGGTGACTCGCCAGAACGAGACCCCCAGCCAGGCGCTGGAGGCTCGCGGCGTGGAGTACATCGAGGTGCGCTGTCTCGATCTCGACCCTTCACTCGCCCTGGGTATCGACGAGCCCCGTCTGCGTTTCCTAGACACCTTCCTCATGTGGTGCCTGCTCTCCGAGAGTCCCTGGATTCCCGACGAGGAGTGCGACCGTCTCGACGACAACCGCCAGCGTGTGGTGGAGCGCGGGCGCGACCCCGAGCTACGCCTGGAGCACGATGGCAAGCGTCGCTCGGTTGCCGACTGGGGCGGGGAAATCGTAGCGGAAATGGAGCAGGTGGCCGAGCTGCTGGACCAGCTCGAAGAGGGCTCGCCGCACCGCGACGCCCTGGCAGCACAGCTGCCGAGCCTCTCCGACCCCTCGCTGACGCCATCCGGCAAGCTATTGCGCCAGCTCGAGGAGAGCGGCGAGGAGTTTGTCGATGCTGTTCTCGCCCTGGCGCAGCAGCAGGCCGAAAGGCTGCAGGCCGAGCCCATGGACCCGGCCCGCGAGGCGCTGTTCGATCAGCTGGTGGAGACCTCTCATCAACAGCAGGGCGATATCGAAGCCGGCGATGTCGAGGACTTCGACACCTTTCTGAGCCGCTACTTCGACAGTGCCCGTGAGCCCCGTGCCGCTGTGGCGGAAAGCCGGAGGGAGGGCTGATGGTTTCGTCACTGCAGCGGTTGAGCGTGCGTCACTGGAGCCTTGCCGGTCTGGCCTTCTGTGCGTTGATGATGCTGGTGGCGCTGGGACTCGAGCACATTGCCGGCCTGGAACCCTGTCCGCTCTGTATCTTCCAGCGTGTGGCGGTGCTGGCGGCGGCGGCGGTATTTCTGGTTGCTGCCATTCACAACCCACGGAGACGGATGGGCGCGGTGGCCTACAGCGGACTCTCGTTGGCCGCCGTGATCGGCGGCATCGCGGTGGCCTGGCGCCATCTCTGGCTGCAATCGCTGCCGCCGGACCAGGTGCCGAGTTGCGGCCCGGGACTCGACTACATGATGGATGTCCTGCCGCTGCGCGACGTGATGGCCATGGTGTTCTCGGGCTCCGGCGAATGCGCCGAGATCGACTTCCTGCTCATGGGTATCTCGCTGCCCGGCTGGACCCTGATCGGTTTCCTGGTGCTGGCGCTGGCCCCACTGGGCATGGTGCTGTCGGCCTTCCGGGAGCGCCGCGCCGCCCTGGCATGAATCACAGCCACCAAGGGAAGCGCTGAACGAATCGGCGAGCGGAGTGAAGCGCAAGGCGCACGGAGCGCAGGACCCGGAGCCTATGCGGTATAGGTGAGGACTCCGAGCACCGCGCAACGCAGCGATTTCTCCGCGCAGACATTTGTGCAGCGTTTCCCAAGAACAATGATGATCACAGGAGCCGCAAATGCTCTATCGGGAGTTTTCCACCCAGGAGGAGATCGACCGCGAGTATGACCCCTCGCGGGGCCGTGACCCGCTGGCGATGCCGACGCTGCTGGAAGCGTGGCGCGAGAGGAGCGAGGCCTCCCGTGCGCGCTACCGAGTGACACAGGACGTGGCCTTCGGCCCGACCCTTGCCGAATGCATGGATATTTTCCACGCCCATGGCGATTTTCAGGCGGACAGCCCCCCACCGGTACACCTCTTCATTCACGGTGGCTACTGGCGCTCGCTGAGCCACAAGGAATTCGGCTTTATCGTCGACGGCCTGGTCGAGGCCGGCATCACCGTGGCGGTGGTCAACTATGCGCTCTGTCCCGCCGTGCCGTTCAGCGAACTGGTGCGCCAGAGCCGGGCGGCGGTGGCCTGGGTGCATCGTCACGGCGAATCGCTGGGCGTCGATCCCCGCCAACTAAGCGTTTCCGGCCACTCCGCCGGCGGCCACCTCTGTGCCATGCTGCTGGCCACCGACTGGGAGGGAGACTACGGTTTGCCCGGCGACCTGATCCGTGGCGTGCTGGCGATCAGCGGTCTCTATGACCTGCGCCCCTTTCCCTGGTCATGGCTGCAGCCCAAGCTTCAGCTCACCGGGCGCGACGTTGCCGACTACAGCCCACTGTTCCAGCCCTGTCGGGTACCGGCCAGGGTTTCCCTGGTGGCCGGTGGCAAGGAGTCCGGCGAGTTCGAGCGGCAGATGCTGGCCCACGCCGAGCATCTGCGTGGCCAGGGCATCGAAGTGAGTGCCGATACCCTGGAAGCCGACGACCATTTCTCCATTCTCGATCACTACCGCCCCGGTGGGCGCTTCGTCGAGTGGATCAAAAGCTTCCATCGCTGATTCCGGGGGCAGACCCCGGCACCCGAGAGACGGACACTCGAGTGCGCTGGCCTGGTAGCCCATCGCCGGTGATAACCGATCAGCGATCATGGCCCGGGGGCACCCGAGGGGTCAGGCCTTCGGCCCGCATCTGTTCTCGCATCTCTACCGGGGAGGCAGGTGGGAATTCGACGCCGCGCTCAATCATCATATCGCGGAGCTTGATAAAGTCGTTACGCAGAGGGCCGGGTTGGAGATCCTGGATTCTTAGATGAACACGCCAAGCAGTGGTCACGCCCGTTCCAGTGCGCACGTTGGGCTCGCTGCTGTGTTCCAGCAGATAGATAGCAACCTCTGGCTTCGTTCCTGAAGTGCTTAAATCAAAAGCTGTTCTACCTACCAGTGCTGATTTGGTGTCTATATCTGCACCTCGCTCTACCAGCAGCTTTACATGATCTAATGTACTGCTAATAACTGCTTTCTCAAGCAGAGGAGTATCACCATCCTTGGCATCATTGGGTGAGAGTCCACCATCAAGCATGGCTTCCAGATAGAACGTATCTTCACTCATCAGCGCGGCTCCCAGAGGGGTGCGCGCCGGCATGCCATCCATTTCATCGTCGCTGGGATGTACGCCCAGCTCCACCAGGGTGCGGATGGCATCGGTATTCTTCTGCATCATGGCGAACCACATCAGCGTCATCTGCTGCCTGCCCTGGGCATGGAGATCGACCCCTACGGCGCTCCGGCGTAGCGCAGCCATGTCGTTACTTTCGATGGCCCGGGCCAGCTCGAGCTGCGGGCCGGTAAAGATATCCTCGGCAGAGTAGTTGCGTGACATGCTGAGTCCCTTGGATGGTTGGCAGCCGCTGACGAGCAGGGTCGCCAGCAACAGAATGAAAATGGCGCAGTTGATTCGAGCGTATCGCGGCCTGGTGTTGGGCATGGTGGCTCCTGGCTATTGACCCTTGGTTAGCGGCACTGCCGGCCGGTGGCATCGGCAATGATGCGCTGGTCCTTCGCCTTCTGGGCTTCCAGCCCCTCGATGACCTGGACCATGCTGTGCCGCTCGATGGGGTTCGTTCCCCGCCCGGGGAGCCGGTAGGGCGTGCCCACCGCCGGCGGCATCAGCACGGCCAGCGCGTTGCTGCCCAGCGCGCCGAAAGCCGCGCCTTTCCATCCGCCCATCAACGAGCCGATGCCGGCTCCGGCCAGGGTCGAGCCCCAGCCATGCTCCTGCAGACTGGTAAGGATATCGCCATTGATACGGAAGGCCTGGATATTCTCGATAGCCGGCTTATGCAGCGTGCCGCCATAGCGTTCCACCGTCTTGGGATGCAACCCCGCGGCATTGAAGGTGGTGGCTGAGAGGCCGCTGGCTCGAGAAGCTGCGGATGCCAGTCCACCACCTAGTGAATGCCCTGTGATATGTATCTTCGCGCCAGACTCTTTAAGACTATTTCCAAGCGATACAGCTCTTTCATAATACTCCGCATTGATGTTCATGCCTTGAGCCAAGTTGTTCTTGATGTCTTCAGTTACAGAAAAATTGGTTCCTTTGAATGCTAGCGCGAGCTCAAGGGAGTCACCATAAATCGCAGGGTTTGGTGCATAAAAACCAGCACCAAAATTGCTATCTACTGGTTGCAGTTGTCTTGGATCGAGGTCCATATCAGCCAATAATTCCTCATCTTGGCTGATATCCGCCCACCCCGTTGGTGCAGGCTGGTCAGGATGATAGACATGCTGCGATAGGCGAGCATGCTCCACTGCCATATTGTTCCGTTCGAATCGCTCGGTTGTCGCCAGCAAGTGGGCGCGCTCGTCATTGGCCGGCATGGTTGCTGTCTTTTGCCTGGCTGCCGCAATCTGCTCCTGGCGACACCGCCAGCGGGCCGCCTTCTGCCGTGCCTCCTCCTCCGGATCGATAGCTGGCTCTTCCACTCGCGCTTCCATGGCGTCGTCATCCATGGCATCGGGCTCCGGCGTGATGCTGGTCGCAGTGGCAAGGGTGGCCGCCATGAGGCCGCCGGCTTCCATGGAGTGGCCGGCTGCCTTGAGCGTCACGTCGTCGCTTGTTTCGACAACGGCCTGCCCCGGTCGCAACGCCGCTGTGGCGGCCTGTTCCCTTCCCGAGCCAGGGCTGCCCCCGGAGTTGATCTTCACCTGGGCGCCGACGATGGTGATGCCGCTGGGGTCGAGCTTGATAAAGCTGCCGCCAGCCTTGAGGGTGATTTCGGCGCCGGACTCGATAACCGCCTTGTCGCCTGCCTTGTAGTGGATCTCCTGGCCCGCTTCCATGAGTCGCGCACGGCCGATCTTCTCATGGCGCGTGGCGCCGACGATCAGGTGGTCGTCGCCGCCGACCTGGACGTGGCGTTGACCGCGCACGGTCAGATGGTCGTCGTGGTGGATCTCACTGATTCGGTCATGGTGCACCGTGAGGAAGCTATTGTTGCCGATCTCCTCGGTGCGGTCGTTGTTGGTGAACAGCTCCAGGTCCTTCTGGGCGTGTAGCCAGATCTGTTCCCGTTCGGCCTCGTCCTCGAAGCGCAGTTCGTTGAAGCCATCGCCCTTGTGGCTCTGGGTGCGCAGCACGGTGCGGGTCTTGTGGGCCGGGAGTTCGTATGGCGGTGTGTTGACGGCGTTATAGACCCGCCCGGTAATCAGCGGCTGATCCGGATCGCCTTCGAGGAAGGACACGATCACCTCGTGCCCCATCCTGGGAATCGCGATGCTACCGTAGCCGCCACCGGCCCAGCCCTGGCTGACGCGAATCCACGCACTCGGACCGCTTTTTACAGCGGCTTCGCCGCCAGCCCCGGCGGTTACAGCGGCCTCGCCGCCAGCCCCGGCGGTTACAGCGGCTTCGCCGCCAGCCCCGGCGGTTACAGCGGCTTCGCCGCCAGCCCCGGCGGTATCAGGCTCGGCGTAGCGGTCCCAGGGAAATTGCACCTTGACCCGGCCGTGCTCGTCACAGTGGATCTCCTCGCCCTCGGGGCCGACCACGAAGGCGACCTGGGGGCCGTCGACGCGGGGCTTGGGGTTGGGCTCGGGGCGCCAGGCGGTGTCGGCGGGGGTGAGCCGCAGCTCGTTGTGGTAGCGGGTGCCTCCTGTCGCCCCCACTGCGTCCTCTTGCAGTGCCTGGGGCTGCCTGCCGTGATGCACCACCGAGACCACCTGCCAATCGCGGTTGAGGCTGTCGGCATCGTGGTCGGTGAGTACAAAACGGGTGCCGGGGGCGAGCTCGGGCAGGTCGCTCTCGGCCTCGGCGGTCAGCGCATCGTGGCGCAGGTGTTCCAGGCGGATGCGGGTGAAGGCCTCGCCGGAGGCGTCGGCCTTGTAGCGGCCGGGGTAGTCGTAATGTTCGGCCTCCAGTCCGTCTGCGACCTGTTCTTGCAGCTGGGCCTGATGTAACTGTGAATAGCTCGGCCGCTTGAAGGAGTAGTCCTTGAGCATTGCCGAGGCGGGGCGGACCCGGGACACCTGCTTGAGCTTGCGTACATGGCGCAGCGGCGGCGTGCCGCCGGCGCGGCCATGATAGGTGCGGCTGCCCAGGCTGGCCAGCACCTGGGGGGCGTCGGCGAACACCAGGCGGTGGGCGCCCCTCGCCTCATCCTCGCCTGTTTCGAAGAACTCGTGGAAGTAGAACAGTCCCTCTTCGGCGGCCAGGCGCTGAATAAAGGCCAGGTCGGTCTCGCGATACTGCACGCAGTATTCGCGCTCCGCGGGTTCGCGGGTGACGGCGAAGGCCACGCCGGTGATGCCGCGCTCGTCGCACAGGGTGTTGATGATGGTCAGCGGCGAGACGTTCTGGAAGATGCGCGAGTTGTGGCGCAGACCGAGGCGCCACAGTGCCGGCTGGATGGTCAGCGAATAGAAGGTGCGGCGGTGCCCGCGGTCGCCGCGGCCAAAGGCGGTGGCGATGCCGTGGACCCGGCGCAGGGCCTCGCCGTCCTGCCAGATCGTCAGGGTGGCGTCGCGGTCGAGATGGTCGGCGGGATCAAGGTCGGGGTCGCGGCTGGTGAGGTTGACCGACAGATGGAAGGGCTGGGAGAGCGCCTCGGTCAGCGTGAAGTCGACCACGGTGACATCGTTGGCCCCGGGGAGGGTGAGGGTGAATTGCAGACCGGTCGCGTTAGCCATGTGCCGTTCCCTGACAGATAAGCGTGACGGAGAGGAATCAATGCAGATTACCGGTCGCTTGGGAATGCTCAAGGCGGGGAAGGGTTGAGACGCAAATCGCCGATACAAATTTAAGAAATGTCTTACAAAAAACGGAAATTCCGTTGCGCCCCGGCAGTGCCGGGGCGACTCGTGCTCGGGGCGTTCGCAGGTTCAGTCGGCGGGCAGCACCGCGGTCGCTTCGATCTCGACCCTGGCGCGGTCCTCGATCAGGTCGGCGACCTGGACCATGGTCATGGCGGGGAAGTGCTTGCCCATGACTTCACGGTAGGCCGCACCCACCTCCTTGAGCCTGGCCAGGTACTCCCGCTTGTCGGTAACGTACCAGGTGAGACGTACCACATGCTGCGGGCCGGCTCCCGCCTCCTGCAGTATGCTGACGATATTGGCAAGCGCCTGGTGGATCTGGTCCACGAAATCGTCGCTCTCGAAGACCTGGTCGCCGTTCCATCCGATCTGGCCGCCGACGAAGATGGTGCGGCCGGCCGCCACGATGCCGTTGGCATAGCCCACGGCGGCCTTCCAGTTGGTAGGGTGGAGCTGCTGGTGTACGGGGGCATCATTCATCGGATAATCCTTCTGGGCAGTCGATGACAAAGTGGCGACGCATGGTGTCTGGCCAGGGCAAGGGGCGGCCGCTGTCCAGGTCGACGAGGACCAGGGTGGAGTCGCAGGTGAGTCGTGGCTGGTCACCGCAGCGGACCGTCATGCGAAGTGCCAGGCTGCTGCGGCCGACACGGCGCACGGTCAGCTCGAAGTGGAGCGTCTCTCCCAGCCGGCTGGGGGCGTGGAAGTCCGTGGCGAGGCTGGCCGTGGGTACGCCGGTACGGGACGCGACGTGCAGCTCGTTGAAGTCGTGTCCGACCACCTCGGCGAACCAGTCCTCGACCACGGAATTGAGCAGTTCGAAATAGCGCGGGTAGAAGACGATACCCGCCGGGTCGCAGTGCTGGAAACGCACCTTGCGCAGGGTGGTGAATGGCATCGGCTCGTCTCCTCAGACGCCCAGGTAGCGGTCGCGGGTAGCATCATCCAGGGCATCCGGCTGGCCTGTCCAGGCGGTGCGTCCCTTCTCCAGGATGACGCAGTTGTCGGCCAGCGGCAGCAGCTCGGAAAGCGACTTGTCGACGATCACCGTCGATTGTCCCTCCTGCTTCAGCTGTCGTATGGCCGACCAGATCTCCTTGCGGATTACCGGGGCAAGGCCCTCGGTGGCCTCGTCCAGCACCAGCAGTCGCGGGTTGGTCATCAGGGCCCGGCCGATGGCGAGCATCTGCTGCTCGCCGCCCGACAGGGTGCTGGCCATCTGATAGCGCCGCTCGGCAAGCCGGGGAAAGAGTTCTTCCACACGGGCCAGGCTCCAGTAGCCCTGTCGGGCGGTGACCACCAGGTTCTCGCGCACCGAGAGGTTGGGGAAGCAGCGCCTACCCTCGGGCACCAGGCCCAGCCCGGCCTGGGCGATGCGGTAGGCCGGCAGTCGACGCAGGTCCCTGGACTCGAACTCGATGCTGCCGCTGCGGGCCGGGGTCAGGCCGAAGATGGAGCGGATGGTGGTGGTCTTGCCCATGCCATTACGGCCCATCAGGGCGACCAGTTCACCGGCCTTGACGGTGAAATTGACGCCGAACAGGGCCTGGGAGGGGCCGTAGTAGGTGTGAATATCGGTGACGGTAAGCATCTCAGTCTCCCAGGTAGGCTTCGCGCACGTCGGGGTTACGGCGGATCTCGGTGCTGTTGCCCTGGGCGATCACGCTGCCGGCGACCAATACCGAAATACGGTCGGCGAGCCGGAACACTGCGTCCATGTCGTGCTCGATCAGCAGGATCGGTACTTCCTGCTTGAGCGCTTCCAGGAGGTTTGTCAGATGTGCAGTGCCTTCCGGCCCCAAGCCGGCCATGGGCTCGTCGAGCAGCAGGGCGCGGGGCTTGAGCGCCAGGGCGCAGGCGACTTCCACCTGGCGGCGCTCTCCGTGGGAGAGTTCGGAGACCGGCGTGTCGGCGCGATGGCCGAGCTGCATGCGCTCCAGAGCTTCCCGTGCCGGTGCCAGCAGGCTTTCGTCGCGGTGTACCGGTTTCCAGAAGCGGAAGCTGTGGCCCTGCAGCGCCTGGACTGCGATCATCACGTTGCGCAGCACCGACAGGGGTTCGGCCAGGGACGAGACCTGGAAGCTGCGGCCCAGGCCCAGGCGGGCTCGCTGGGCGACGCTCAGGGCAGTGATCTCCTGACCCGCAAGATGGACGCTGCCGGCATCTGGTTTCAGGTTGCCGGCGATCTGGCCGATCAGGGTCGACTTGCCGGCGCCGTTGGGGCCGATCAGTGCGTGGATCTCACCCCGTTGCAGCTCCAGGGAGACGTCCCGGGTGGCCTGCAGTGCCCCGAAGCGCTTCTGCAGATGGTTGAGTGTCAGTACCACGTCAGACATGTCGCTCCCTCCCGGCCAGCCAGCCCATGACGCCGTGCTTGGCAAACAGCACCACCAGCAGCAGGACCAGGCCGAGGAACAGCTTCCAGTACTCGGTCATGCCGCCTAGCAGAGTCTCCATCATCACGAACAGAATGGCGCCGGCCAGCGGGCCGTAGAGACGACCCACGCCGCCAAGTATCACGATCACCATCAGCTCGCCGGACATGTGCCAGCTCAGCATGGTCGGGCTGATGAAGCCGTTGAGATCGGCATAGAGTGCGCCGGCAAGGCCGGTGATCATCGCCGATATGACGAAAGCCACCAGGCGAATGGGGTAGGGGGAGACGCCGGCGGTGGCCAGGCGGGTGTCGTTGAGGCGTGCCATGGTCAGGGCGGCGCCGAAGCGGGATTTCATCATCCGCGAGGTGATCGCCATGGCCAGCAGCAGGCCGGAAAAGGCGATCAGGAAGAAGGTCCACGGCTGGCCGGTATCGACCAGGGGCAGGCTATTGCGGATATAGATCGGCAGGCCGTCCTCGCCGCCATAGGAAGGCCAGGAGTTGGCGAAGTAGTACATCATCTGGGCGAAGGCGAGGGTGATCATGATGAAGTAGACCCCCGTGGTGCGCAGCGAGATCGCCCCGATGGCCAGCGCCAGCAGGCCACACAGCAGTATCGTGGCCAGCCAGATCACCAGCATGCTGTCGCTCCCGGGAATCGCCACGGGCCAGCTCATCACCGGGCTGAAATCGAAGGCGTGGTAGGCGCTGATGCCGGCGATATAGCCGCCGAGGCCGAAATAGGCGGCATGGCCGAAGCTCACCATGCCACCGTAGCCGATGGCGAGGTTCAGCCCCACGGCGGCCATGGCGATCAGGGTGATCCGCGAAGCCAGGTTGACGTAGTAGACATGCCCCAGCAGGTGAGCCGCCAGGGGCGCCAGGAACAGCAGGGCCAGCAGGCCGATCTGTACCAGCCCCTTGCGGTCGAACCATGCGTTCGGCAGAGCCGGCAGGCCGGGCAGGGCAGTGGTTTCACTCTTGATCTTATCCATGGGCGGCAAACAACCCCTTTGGCTTGAACGCGAGAATGATGGCCATGAGGATGTAGACCAGCATGGCGGCCACGGCGGAGCCTACTCCGGCGGCTTCGGCCGGGCTCATGAAGTTGCGGAAGAAGCCCGGCAGGAAGACACGCCCCATGGTATCCACCACCCCGACCAGGATGGCTCCGAACAGGGCACCCTTGATCGAGCCGATGCCCCCGATGACGATCACCACGAAGGCCAGTATCAGCACCGGCTCGCCCATCCCCACCTGGACCGACTGCAAGGCGCCGACCATGGCCCCGGCCAGGCCGGCCAGCGCCGCGCCCATGGCGAAGATCAGGGTGTAGAGGCGTGCGATATTGACGCCCAGCGCGCCGATCATCTCGCGGTCGCTCTCGCCGGCGCGGATACGCATCCCCAGGCGAGTGCGTGAAATCAACAGGTAGAGCCCGATGGCAACCAGCACGCCAACGGCGATGATCACCAGCCGGTAGAGCGGATAGCGGGCGCCCCCTGGCAGGGTGACGAAGCCGGTCAGCATCTGCGGCGGGCTGAGCCACAGCGGCGAGGAGCCGAACAGCCAGCGGGTGCCCTCGGAGAAGATCAGGATCAGCGCGAAGGTGGCCAGTACCTGGTCGAGGTGGGGGCGGTGATAGAGGCGGCGAATGATCAGCAGCTCCACGAGCGCGCCGACGGCGGCGGCGGCCACTATCCCGGCACTGAGTCCCACCAGGAAGGAGCCGGTGGCAGCGGTTACCGATGCCGTGGCATAGGCACCGACCATGTAGAAGGAGCCGTGGGCCAGGTTGATCAGGCCCATGACGCCGAACACCAGGGTCAGGCCGCTGGCCATGAGAAACAGCATGGTACCCAGCTGAAGGCCGTTGAGCAGCTGCTCGAGAAACAGGGTGGCGGTCACGTCATGCATCCCGTGTCAGAAGGTGACGGAGCGCCGGGCCACAGGGGACCCGGCGCCAGTGGCTTACATCTGGCAGTCGACGGCGTAGACGTCCTGGATATCTTCGATGGCCAGGCCGACGAGGCGATTGGTGGGCTGGCCGTTCTCGCCCTCGACCACTTCGCGCACGTAGATGTCCTGGATCGGATGGTGGTTGTCGCCGAAGCGGAACTTGCCGCGCACCGAGTCGAAGTCGGCTTCGCGCAGGGCCTCGCGGAAGGCATCCTGGTCGCTCGGGTGCGCCTTCTCGAGCGCGCTGAGGATCAGGTTGGCACTGTCGAACCCTTGGGAAGCGTAGAGCGTCGGGGTGCGCTCGTAGGCTTCGCGGAAGCTGTCTACGAAGGCGCGGTTGGCATCGTTGTCCAGGTCATAGGCCCACTGCGAGGTGTTCATGGTGCCGATGGCGGCGCTGCCCACGGCCTGGATGATGATCTCGTCGAAGGAGAAGGCGGCACCGAACAGCGGCAGCTCGACGCCGGAGTTCTCGTACTGCTTCATGAACGAGATGCCCATCCCGCCGGGCAGGAAGAAGAACAGGCTGTCGGCGTCGCTGGCGCGGATCTGGGCGATCTCGGCCGCGTAGTCGTTCTGGCCCATCTGGGTGTAGATCTCGTCGACCACCTCGCCTTCGTAGCGATGCTTGAAACCGGCCAGGGCGTCGGTGCCGGCGGGGTAGTTGGGTGCCAGCAGGATCGGTCGCTCGAAGCCTTGCTCCCTCATGTAGGCGCCCATGGCCTCGTGGAGGTTGTCGTTCTGCCAGGCGACGTTGAAGTAGTTCTCGTGGCACTGCCGGCCGGCCAGGGCGGAGGGGCCGGCGTTGGGCGAAATGTAGAAGGTGCCCTGGCGCACGGCGGCGGGTACCACCGCCATGGCCAGGTTGGACCAGATGAGACCGGTCAGGATGTCGACGTTGTCGCGCTGCATGAACTCGTCGGAGAGGCTTCTGGCCAGGTCGGGGCGGTTGGCGTCGTCCTGGATCAGAACCTCGATGTCGTCGCGACCCGACTGCTCGATGGCGAGCATGAAGCCGTCACGGACATCGACACCCAGGTGAGAGCCGCCGCCGGAGAGGGTGGTGATCATGCCGATCTTGACGTCGTCGGCCTGGGCCGCCGTGAGGGCGGAGGTCATCAGCAGGCCGAGGCCGAGGCTGGCAATTGTCTTCATGGGGATTATTCCTCTTTGCGTCATGGCTTGTTGTTGGTCTTGCTGCGCTGTAATCGCTGTGCCCTTCTTTACTTATTGCCGCTGCCGTCGAGGACTGCGCTATCCGTCGCTCGGGTAGTGCTCCTGTCGTAATCGGAAGCGCTGTATCTTCCCGGTGGCCGTCTTGGGCAGTTCGTCGACGAAACGGATCGAGCGGGGGTACTTGTAGGGCGCAATGGCCTGCTTGACGAAATCCTGCAGGCGTTGCACGCAAGTCTCATCCGGCTCGATCTCGTCAGACAGTACCACGAAGGCCTCGACGATCTGCCCACGCTCTCCATTCGGTGCGCCAATCACCGCGCACTCCCGCACCTGGTCATGGGCCAGCAGCGCCGCCTCGACTTCGGGGCCGGCGATGTTGTAGCCCGCAGAGACGATCATGTCGTCGTTTCGGGCCGCGAAGTGGAAATAACCTGCTTCGTCCTGATAGAAGGCATCACCGGTGATATTCCAGCCACCCTGGACATAACCTGACTGACGGGCATCGTCCAGGTAGCGGCAGCCGGTGGGACCGCGAACCGCCAGCCGGCCCACCTCGCCCCGGGGCAGTTCGTTCATGTCGATGTCTACTACACGGGCTTCGTAACCCGTCACCGGCTTGCCCGTGCAAGCCGGGCTGTGATCGTCGAGACGGTTGGAGATGAAAATATGCAGCAGCTCCGTGGCGCCGATGCCGTCGAGGATCGGCGTACCGGTCTTCTCGATCCAGTCGTGGTAGATCGGCGGCGGCAGGGTCTCGCCGGCCGACACCGCCATCCGCAGGCTCGCCAATTCACGTCCGCTCTCCGGCGAGGCGAGCATGGTGCGGTAGGCGGTGGGGGCGGTGAACACCACCGTGGCGCGATGCTCGCGGATGATATCGAGCATGTTGGGTGGCGAGGCGCGTTCCAGCAATACCGCCGTGGCGCCGAAGCGCAGCGGAAAGATCGCCAGGCCGCCCAGGCCGAAGGTGAAGGCCAGCGGTGGCGAGCCGACGAAGACGTCGTCCGGCGTCACCTGCAGCACTTCCCTGGCGTAGCCGTCGGCGATGATCAGCAGGTCGCGATGAAAGTGCATGGTGGCCTTGGGCTTGCCGGTGGTGCCGGAGGTGAAACCGAGCAACGCCACGTCGTCGGCGGCGGTGGCCACCGCCTGGAAGTCGGTGGGCTTGTCCAGCGCCAGGCGGTCGAGTTCGGCGTCGTGATTGGCGGTGCCGTCGAAGGCGACGACACGCTGGAGAAAGGCGCTGTCCGCCGCACACTGTTCCAGTTCGTCCAGCAGGCGGCTGTCGCAAAGGGCCAGCGACACCTGGGCCTTGTCGACGATCTGGCTCAGCTCGCCGGCACGCAGCATCGGCATGGTATTGACCACCACGGCGCCGGCCTTGGTGGCGGCCAGCCAGCAGGCCACCATGGCCGGGTTGTTGGCCGAGCGGATCAGCACCCGGTTACCCGGGCGCAGGCCGAGGTCCTCCACCAGGGCATGGGCCAGGCGATTGGTCCACTCGGCAAGCTCGCGGTAGGTGCGCTGTCGGCCGTTGCCGATCAGGGCGACACGCTCGCCGTGCCCCTGCGCGACCAGTCGGTCGCAGAGTTCCACCCCCGCATTGAGGCGGTCGGGGTAGTCGAAGCCGTCGAGCAACAGTGCCGGATACTGTTCCGCCGGCGGAAGATTGTCCCGGGCGAAGGTATCGGCGTGGGCCGATGGTGTCAGCATGACCATTCTCCGTACATCGTGTTGTTATTGTTCGGCGCCGGTCAGTGGCGTCGACAGGGGATACGGTATCTGGCAATTCGTCGTCGTTGTTATCGTGTTTTCCGGGTGCCCTCGGTGGCGGAATGATCGGCTAGGGCACAGCGCGCGATGATGACCTTCTGGACGTCCGAGGCGCCCTCGTAGATGCGCAGGGCGCGTATCTCGCGGTAGAGGCTCTCGACGATATGCCCCTTGCGCACACCGTCGCCGCCATGCAGCTGGACCGCCTTGTCGATCACCGCCTGGGCGCGGTCGGTGGCGTAGAGCTTGGCCATGGCGGCTTCGCGTGTGACCCGCTCGGCGCCCATGTCCTTGGTCCAGGCGGCGCGGTAGACCAGCAGTGCGGCCGCATCCACGTCCAGCGCCATCTCGGCCAGGTGCCCCTGCACCATCTGCAGGTCGGCCAGGCTGGCGCCGAACAGTTCGCGGTTTCCGGCGCGGTCGAGCGACTCATCCAGCGCGCGGCGGGCGAAGCCCAAGGCGGCGGCGCCCACCGTGGAGCGGAACACGTCGAGTACCGCCATGGCGATGCGAAATCCCTGGCCGGGCTGGCCGATCATGGCGCTCGCCGGCAGTTTCATATCATTGAAGCCGAGCCGTGCCAGCGGGTGTGGCGAGATCGTCTCCAGCCGCTCGCGAATCTCGAGGCCCGGCGTGTCTGCCGACACCAGGAAGCAGGAGAGCCCCTTGGCCCCCGGCCCATCGCCGGTGCGGGCGAACAGGGTGTAGAGATCGGCGATGCCGCCGTTGGAGATCCAGGTCTTCTCGCCGTTGATGCGGTAGCCGTCGCCGTCACGCTCGGCCGTGGTGTCGAGCTGGGCCACGTCGGAGCCGGAGCGCGGCTCGGTCAGGGCGAAGGCGGCCAGCGCCTCGCCGCGGCGGGTCTTATCCAGCCACGCCTTCTGCTCTGCGCTGCCGAACAGGCTGATGGCACCGGTGCCGAGCCCCTGCATGGCGAAGGCGAAGTCGGCCAGGCCGTCGTGGCGGGCCAGGGTCTCGCGAATCAGGCAGAGGCTGCGTACGTCGATGGCGTCGCCGGCGGTGCCATCGAGAAAGCCCGCCTGGCCCAGGTCTCGCACCAGCTGTATGCAGGTGGAATCGACGTCGGCGTGGTCCCGTGGCAGCTCGCGGCTGCACCAGGCTTCCAGGCGCTCGGCCAGGTCGCGGTGGCGCGGCTCGAAGAAGGGCCAGTGAAGAAAGCTCGTGTCGCTCATCAATCCCCCTCGAAGACCGGCTTCTGTTTGGCGGCGAAGGCGCGATAGGCCCGCTCGAAGTCGCGGGTCTGCATGCAGATCGCCTGGGCCTGGGCCTCGGATTCGATGGCCTGGTCGAGGCTCATCGACCACTCCTGGTTGAGCTGGGTCTTGGTGATGCCGTGGGCGAAGGTCGGCCCCTGGGCCAGGCGGGTGGCGTAGGCGATGGCTTCGGCCTCCAGTGCCTCAGGCTCCACCAGGCGATTGTAGAAGCCCCATTGATGGCCCTCCTCGGCGCTCATGCTGCGCCCGCTGTAGAGCAGGTCGGCGGCGCGCCCCTGGCCGATGATCCGAGGCAGCATGGCGCAGGCGCCCATGTCGCAGCCGGCCAAACCCACCCGGGTGAAGAGAAAGGCGGTACTGGCTCGGGGCGTGGCGAAGCGGATGTCCGAGGCCATGGCAATGATCGCCCCGGCACCGACGCAGATGCCATCGACGGCGGCGATGACCGGCTTGGTACAGTGGATCATCGCCTTGACCAGGTCACCGGTCATGCGGGTGAAGGCCAGCAGCTCCTTCATGTCGCTATCGACCAGCGGTGCGATGATTTCGTGGACATCGCCGCCGGAGCAGAAGTTGTCGCCGTTGGCGGCGAATACCACCGCCTTGACGTCCTCGGCATAGACCAGGTCGCGGAAGGTGTCGCGCAGTTCGGCGTAGCTGTCGAAGGTGAGCGGGTTCTTGCGCTCGGGGCGGTTCAGGCGAATGACGGCGACCTCGCCCTCCATGCGCCAGAGGAAGTGCTGCGGGGTCAGTTCCGCCAGTTTCATTGTCTTTCTCCCGTATCGGCCGGCAAGCCGTGCAGCAGCTCGCCGATATGGTGGGCATCGTCTTCGGTGACGCCGTCGAGCAGGGCATTGACCCAGCCTTCGTGGGCGACGGCCATGTCCGAGAAGGTGGCGCGCCCGGCCGCGGTGAGCCGTACCAGGGTGGCGCGCCGGTCCCCCTCGATGGCGATACGTTCCACCAGGCCATCGTCGACCAGGCGCTCGACGATGCCGGTGACATTGCCATTGGAGACCCGCAGCCGCTTCGACAGCTCGTTCATTTTCAGGCCCTCCGAATCGCGGAAGAGCGCTGCCATGACGTCGAACCGGGGCAGGGTGGAGTCGAACGACAGGCGCAGCTTTTCACGCAGCTCCGCCTCGACCTGGCGGGTCACCCGCAGCATGCGCAGCCAAAGTCGCAGCCGCTCCTTGCTCAGGGTTGCCTCTCGAATAATCGGGGCCGTCATGTTTCGCCTCCCGAAATGGAGATTGCCTGACCGTTAATGGCGCCGCTGTGGGGGCCGCAAAGCCATAGCGCCGTGGCGGTGACCTCGGCGGGCCTGATCAGCCGCCCCGTGGGATTGGTCGATTGAAAGTGAGAGCGGGCCTGCTCAGGGCTCTGACCGGTCTTGTCGACCACCTTGGCAATGCTGGCTTCCAGCAGGGGTGTATCGGTGAAGCCGGGGCAGAGCGCATTGACGGTGATGTCTCGGCCTGCGGTTTCCCGGGCCAGGGCGCGTACCAGGCCCACCACCCCGTGCTTGGCGGCGCAGTAGGGTGCCACGTAGGCGTAGCCCTTGAGCCCGGCGGTGGAGGCCACGGCAATCAGGCGCCCGCCATCGTTGAGGTGGCGCAGTCCCTCGCGCAGGGTCAGGAAAACGCCGGTGAGGTTGACGTCGAGCATGTGCTGCCACTGCGCCAGGGTGGTGCGCGAGAGCGGCGCGCTCTCGGCCGCCCCGGCGTTGGCGATGACGATATCGACCTCGCCCAGTCGCTCGAAGAGCGCGATCATGTCGGTTTCGCTGGTGACGTCGGCCACGGCAGTTGAAACGTTCGGGTGCCCTTCGGCCACGGCCTCCAGTGCCGCCCCCCGCCGTCCGGTGATGGTTACCGCGGCGCCGGCCTCGGCGAAGGCCTGCGCCATGTCGGCACCGATGCCGCTGCCACCGCCGGTGATGACCACGCGCTTGCCCTGCATTTTGCTTTCGCTCACATCATCGCTCATGTCCACCCCTCGCCGCGCTCGGCCAGGCGCTGGAGCTGGTCGCGGCCGGGGCCATAGGGTTGTGGCCAGTCGCACTGGCTGTCACCGAGGCCCGCCGCGGCGTGCAGTGTCCAGTAGGGATCGGCCAGGTGCGGCCGGGCCAGGCAGACCAGATCGGCGCGGCCCGCCATCAGGATCGAGTTGACGTGGTCGGCCTGGTAGATGTTGCCCACCGCCATGGTGGCCATGCCAGTTTCGTTGCGGATGCGATCGGAGAAGGGGGTCTGGAACATGCGACCGTACATCGGCTTGGCCCGGGTCGAGGTCTGACCGGCGGAGACGTCGATGATGTCTATCTCGGCGCCCTTGAGCAGGCGGGCTATTTCGACAGCCTCATCGGGGGTGACACCCTCGTCGCCGACCCAGTCGTTGGCCGAAATGCGCACCGCCAGCGGCTTGTGAGTCGGCCACGCCTGGCGCACCGCGCGGATCACCTCCAGCGGGTAGCGCATGCGATTTTCCAGCGAGCCGCCGTACTCGTCATCGCGGCGGTTGGTCAGCGGCGTGATGAACGAGGAGAGCAGGTAACCGTGGGCGGCGTGTACCTCGAGCATGTCGAAGCCGGCGCGCTCGGCCATGCGTGCCGCGGCGACGAATTCGTCGCGTACGCGGTCCATGTCGGCGCGGTCCATGGCCTTGGGCACCGGATTACGATCCGACCACGGCACGGCGGAGGCCGCCAGGATCGGCCAGTTGCCCTCGGGCAGCGGGGCATCCATTTCCTGCCAGCCGAGCTGGGTGGAACCCTTGGGACCGGAGTGGCCGATCTGGGCGCACAGCTTCGCTGGGGTCTCGACGTGAACGAAATCGCACAGCCGCTTCCAGGCCGCTTCGTGCTCCGGGGCGTAGAAGCCCGGGCACCCCGGGGTGATGCGCCCTTCGGGCGATACACAGGTCATCTCGGTATAAACCAGCCCGGCGCCGCCCTTGGCGCGCTCGGCGTAATGCACGAAGTGCCAGTCGGTGGGGCGTCCGTCCACCGCCTTGTACTGGGCCATGGGGGAGACCACGATGCGGTTGGTGAGTCGCATGTCGCGAAGCGTGAAGGGGGCGAACATCGGCGCCCGCGACTCGCCCTCGTTGCCGGCTTGCTCCTGGAACCAGCGCTCGGCGCTTTCAAGCCACTGTGGGTCGCGCAGGCGCAGGTTCTCGTGGCTGATGCGCTGGGAGCGGGTCAGCAGGGAGTAGTTGAACTGTACCGGGTCGAGATCCAGGTAGCGTTCCACCTGCTCGAACCACTCGGTGGAGTTGCGCGCCGCCGACTGCAGGCGCAGCACCTCGGTGCGACGCTCCTCTTCATAGCGGGCGAAGGCGCTGGCCATGTCGGGTTCGCTGTGCAGGTACTCCGCCAGGGCGATGGCGCTCTCCAGCGCCAGCTTGGTGCCGGAGCCGATGGAGAAGTGCGCGGTGGCGGCGGCGTCGCCCATCAGCACCACGTTGTCGAAGCTCCAGCGCTCGCACAGCACCCGGGGGAAGTTGATCCAGGCGGAGCCGCGTATGTGGTGGGCATTGGTCATCAGTGCGTGGCCGCCCAGATGGCGGGCGAATATCCGTTCGCAGACGGCGATGGACTCCTGCTGGCTCATCTCGCCGAAGCCAAAGGCCTCCCAGGTGGCTTCGCTGCACTCGACGATGAAGGTCGCGGTGTCGGCGTCGAACTGGTAGGCATGGGCCCACACCCAGCCGTGTTCGGTCTTCTCGAAGATGAAGGTAAAGGCATCGTTGAAGGTCTGGTGGGTACCGAGCCAGACGAACTTGCAGGCACGCACGTCGATATCGGGATTGAAGTGTTCGGCATAGCGCTGGCGGGTGCGGGAGTTGAGGCCGTCGGCGGCCATCACCAGGTCGAACTCGCGGCGCAATTCATCGATGGCGGTGTCGGGGATGTCGCTCTGAAAGCGGAGCTCGATGCCGAGCTCGCGAGCGCGGGCCTGCAGCAGCAGTAGCAGGCGGTGACGGCCGATGCCGCAGAAGCCGTGACCGGTGGAGACCGTCTTCACGCCATCGTGGATCACCGCGATGTCGTCCCAGTAGGCGAAGTGTTCGCGGATGTGCGCTGCACTCACGGCATCGTTGGCGGCCAGGTTGTCGAGCGTTTCGTCAGAGAGCACCACGCCCCAGCCGAAGGTGTCGTCGGGAAGGTTGCGCTCGAACACCACGATCTCGTGAGCGGGGTCGTGCAGCTTCATGCTGATGGCGAAGTAGAGCCCTGCTGGGCCCCCGCCGAGACAGGCTATCCTCATGGGGTGTGATCTTCCGCCGGTTATCGTTGTTTGTCTTGAGACTAGGTCGCAATCGAATATAGTTCAAGTATGAAATTTCATGATTGAAGTTTCGAGCTTGAACTATATCGTCCTGGATTCTGGCCGACCCAGGATTGACAGCGAGCCTGGCAGGGGTGAGTCTGTGCTTTCAGGTCGAAATGGCATCGGCTTCATAAGGGAAGGAGGCGGACATGCTGGAAGATTGTAAGAGCGCTCGGGAGCGCTGGGGTGGCGTACACCAGCTGATCGACCGCTGGCTCGACGAGCGGCGCGAGCTTCTAGTGAACTTCATCGAGCTCAAGGAGGCCTGCGACACTGAGCTCGAGGCCGTGAGCAAGCCCCAGATCGATCGCTTCAGTGAGCTGCTGATGGACTATATCAGTGCCGGTCACTTCGAGATTTACCCCCAACTGCGGGAGGAAGCACTGGCCTTCGAGGATCAGGATGCCCTGGGGATCGCCGCGAAGCTGTTGGAGCGCCTAGAAATGTCCACCGAGCTGGTGCTCGCCTTCGATGCCGACTACTCCACGCCAGTGCGCTGCCAGCACTTTCTGCCACGGCTGCCTGCCTGGCTCGACCGCCTGGCCAAAGGGCTGACCGAACGCTTTGCCCTGGAAGACCAGTTGATTGCACGGCTGCATGCCGCCCACACGCCGCTGGCCACTTCACAGGCCGAGCCGAACAGGGCCTGAGAGCCGGGCCTGGAAACAAGGCTCAGAGAATTGACACTACCGAATTGATCGGCAAATCACCTGAGAAACGCCCTGGGCCGCTTGACCGCCCAGGGCGTTTTTCATTCATGGGCGCCAGGACAAAATGTCACTCGGCTTGGGTGGCTGGAGCCGTCCTGGTGCGCCGGCCCTGTCCCAGAACGAGCATGCAGGGCGTCAGCAACAGCGTCAGCCCGGTGGCAAATACCAGGCCGCCGGCGATAGCGCTGGAGAGCTGGGTCCACCACTGGGTCGACGGCGCCCCGAAGCCCAGGCTGGGGGCGAACAGGTTGACGTTGATTCCCAGCACCATGGGCATCAGCCCGAGTACCGTGGTGATGGCGGTGAGCAGTACCGGGCGCAGGCGCAGCCCACCCGCTTCCAGGGCCGCCTGGGCAGGGCCGAGGCCTTCCCGACGCAGCTGGTTGTAGGTGTCGATCAGCACGATATTGTTGTTCACCACGATGCCCGCCAGGGCGATGATCCCCATGCCCACCATGACGATGCCGAAGGGCTGACCGTTGATCAGCAGGCCCATCAGCACGCCAGCCGTGGAGAACACGATGGCCGACAGTACCAGCGCAGCCTGGTAGAGGCTGTTGAACTGGGTTACGAGTATCAGTGCCATCAGGCCGATCGCCACCAGGAAGGCGGTGATCAGGAAGCGGCTGGCTTCCTCCTGCTCTTCCTGTTCGCCGGCCACATTGACCTGGACGCCGTTGGGCAGGGCGGAGGGGTCCATCGACTCCATCAGTGCCCGCAGCCGCTCGTCGGGCTGGTAGCCGTCCGCCACGTCCGCTTCCAGGGTAACCGCTCTGCGCCCATCGATGCGGTGCAGGGTGCCCACCTTGGGAGCGGGCTCGAGGCTGGCGAAGTGCGAGACGGGTATCTGGCCACGCAGGGTATTCAGTGTCAGCCGGTCGAGCTGGTCAAGGGTGCGCGAGGCGTGGGGAAGGCGTACGCGAATGTCCACTTCATCCGGGGCGTGTGCCGGCCGGTAGCTGGCGACCTGCAGGCCGGTGGTGATGAGCTGCACGGCGCTGCCGACGGCGGCTACGTCCGTACCCAGCCGGGCGGCGGCCTCGCGGTCGACGTTGAGGCGCCATTCGATGCCGGGCAGGCTGCGATTGTCCTCGATGTCGCGAAAGCCACCCAGGCGCTCCATGGCGCTGCGGATGTGGGCGACGGCGGCATCGCCGTCCGCCGGTTCCTCGGCGCTGACCTCGAGCACGATGGGCTTGCCGGCGCCGGGCCCCTCCTCCTGCTGGCGAAACTCCAGGACTATGCCGGGCAGGTCAGCGGTACGCTCGGTCATCTCGTCCATGATCTGTCGGGCTGGCCGGCGCTGCTGCCAGTCGATCAACTGGAACTGCACCACGCCGATCACGTCGTTGCCGATCTGCTCGTCGGGTACGCCGTAGGAACGGGCATAGAGCGCCTGCACTTCGCTCATGCCTGCCAGGCGTGCCTCCACGCGACGCACGATGGCGTCCTTCTCGATGGTGGAAAAATCCCCCCGGGAGCGCACGACCACCTGGGCGCCGTCGGGTTCGACCGCAGGGAAGAACTCTACGCCATGATTGAAGCGGCCGTAGCCGGTGAAAATCAGCGCCATCAGCAGCAGGGCAACGAGCAGTGTCATGCCGGGCCAGGCAAGCAGGCGGGCCAGCACGGCACGATAGAGACGCCCGCCGGCGGTGATCAGTTCGTCGCCATGGGCGGGGCGGGACGTGCGGGCGCTTAACAGTCCCCCCAGGGTCGGCAGGAAGATGAGTGCCATGGCGAGAGAGGCGAGCAGGCAGAGGATCACCGTGGCCGGCAGGTACTTCATGAATTCACCCACCACACCGGGCCAGAATAGCAGCGGTATGAAGACGGCAAGGGTGGTTGCGGTGGCGGCAATCACCGGCCAGCTCATCCGTGCGGCCGCGTTGACCCAGGCGTCGTGGGGTGACTGTCCCTCGCGCAGGTTGCGATCGGCCAGTTCGCTGACCACGATGGCGCCGTCCACCAGCATGCCGGCGACCAGGATCAGGGCGAACAGCACCACGATGTTGAGGGTATAGCCGATCGCCCAGATCAGCAGGATGCCGGTGAGGAAGGCGCCGGGAATGGTCAGCCCCACCATCAGCGCCGAGCGCAGCCCCATGGCGGCCAGTATCACGACCAGCACCAGAACCACTGCGGTCAAGACGTTGTTGAGCAGCTCCGAGAGCATCTGCTCGACGGTGTCCGACTGGTCCATGATGGTGGTGATGCTGAGTTCGTCCGGCAGCAACGGTTCGGCCTCCGCCAGCACCTGGCGGACGCTGGCGATGGTGGCGATCAGGTTGGCCCCGGCGCGCTTGGAGATTTCCAGCACCAGGGCGGGTTCGTCGTCGATACGGGCGAACCCGTCGGGATCCTTGAAGGAGGGGTGGATCCAGGCGACATCGGCGAATGTCACGACCCGGTCACCGTCGACCTTGACCGGCATGTCCATGACGTCTTCCAGCGATGCGATGATTCCCGGCACCTTGATCGGGGCGCGGCCGGCGCCGGTGTCCAGGCTGCCTGCGGCCACCAGCCGGTTGTTGCGGCTGATGAGGCTGAAGAGTTCATCGAAGTCCACACCGTAGCTGTCGAGCACCAGGGGGTCGAGCACGATCTCCAGCATCTCCTCGCGCTCGCCGCCGATATCCACCTCGAGAACCTCGGGTATCCCCTCCATGGCATCCTGGAGGCGACGGGCGATGGCGAGGCGCTGGGTTTCCTCCAGGGCACCGGATATGCCCAGGGTCAGTACCGGGAAGAGCCCAACGTTGACCTCGAAGACCCGGGGTTCATCGGCCTCCTCGGGTATTTCTGCGCTGGCGATATCGACCTTCTCGCGGACGTCGGCCAGCGCCTGGCGCGGGTCGAAGCCGGCATCGAACTCCAGGGTCACGGCGGCGTGGCCCTCGCTGGACTGGGCCGTCATCTTGCTGACCCCTTCGATGGTGCGCAGCTCCTGTTCCATGGGGCGAACCAGCAGCCGCTCGCCATCCTCGGGGCTGACCCCCTCAAGCGAGAGGGAAACGTAGATGATGGGAATCGCGATGTCCGGATTGGCCTCCTTGGGCACTACCTGCCAGGCGGCGAAGCCGGCCAGCAGCAGCGAGGCCAGAATGAGCAGGGTGGTCCGCGAACGGTCCAGCGCTGCTTCGATCAGGGTGCGCATGGTCAGGGGGTCTCCCGTGCCGCCTGGTCCTGCTCGATCGCCACCGCCGTGACACGATCGCCCTCCGTGACGAACCCGCCCCCGAGGGTGATCAGGCGCACCGTCTCGGGCAGGCCGGTGGCCCGCACCTCCCGGGTATCGGTCTCCACCAGGCTGACTCGGGAGATCACGACCCTGTCGTCATCGTCCAGATGCTTCACGCGCAGTTGGCCCTCTTCATCCAGCTCCAGCAGCGCAGGAGAAAAGCGGTGAACGTAGCGCTCCGGCAGGGTGATGGTCAGGCTGGCGCTGGCGCCGGCAACCCGGCGCCGCTCCGGGTTGTCGAGGGTTGCCTCGATGTAGTACGAGCGGGTGGCATCGTCGGCGCGGCTGGCCACATGGGTCAGTTCGCCGGGGAGCGTGGTGCCGTCCAGCAGGCGCACCTCTACGGGCAGGCCGGGTTCGAGGGTCAGGGCGTCACGTTGAGAAACCCAGGCGCTGGCGGTGAGGCGGCGGTCATCGATTAGTCGGCCGTAGGCCTCGCCGGGCTGCAGTACGTCGCCGAGCTCCACGTCCAGGCGGTCGAGCTTGCCGTCGAAGGGGGCAGCGGGGCGGGTCTCGGCCAGGGCATGGCGCAGTTCGGCCACATCGGCGGCGGCCATGCTGACGCTGCTCTGCAGGCGGAGGTATTCGGGTTGGGAGATCAGTTCGCGCCGACGCAGGTCGTCGGCGCCGCTCAGTTCGGCCCGGGCCAGGGTGAGCTGGTCCTCGGCTCTCGCCAGCTGTGCCTCCAGGGCATCTGTCGAAAGGACCAGCAGGGACTCGCCCGCTTCCACCCGGCTTCCCAGGGAGACCGGCAGCTCCGAGACCCGTCCGGCCTGGCGGCTGCGGAGTTCCACCTCTCGGGCGGCTACCAGTTGGCCCTGAGCGACCAGGCGCGGCGCGTGGGGCGCGGCCTGGCTGAGCCGGTACTCGACGCGGGTCGGTGTCTCGGCGGGTTGGGCTTCGCCAGGGGGGGGCTGCTGCTGAAAACGATCGAAGTCGCCGAGTGCCAGCCACAGCAAGAGCGCCAGCAGCAGGACTGCGGCCAGCAGATAGGAAAGAGGAGGACGTCTGGGCATTCGAACTTCCGTGGTTTGGCGTCAGCGGCGAGTACGCGCGCTACTACAGCCTGGCGCAGAGTGTGTTAAATGAATCGCATTAATCTACTGCAAAAGCCGGGCGTTGGGCCAATTTCATTCAATCTGTTTCGTTATAGAAGCGGCAAATTCCCCTGAGGGCGATAATTTTCGCAGTATTTCATCGAAAGGGAAGACTTCGTGCACGAAATGACAGGCTTTTCCGAGGCTATCGCGTCAGCTGCCTAGCCGGAGGTCGGATTGAGTTTTGTGCACTGCAGGCATAACATTCACCGCGTTCCGAATCCGAGCCAGGGCGGCCCGATGCCGGCCGGCTCATCCTCACGGCGACCAATCCGAAGGAGCAATGATGAAAGATCCCGTACGTATTGCCATTACCGGCGGTGCTGGCCAGATCAGCTACTCCCTTATCTTCCGTATCGCGGCTGGCGACATGCTGGGCCCGGATCAGCCCGTCATTCTCCAGCTGCTCGAGATCACGCCGGCCATGGATGCCCTGAACGGCGTGGTCATGGAAGTGAACGATTGTGCCTTCCCGCTGGTGCAGGACATCGTCGCCACCGACGATCCCAATGTCGCATTCAAGGATGCCGATTTCGCCCTGCTGGTCGGCGCTCGCCCGCGCGGCCCCGGCATGGAGCGCAAGGACCTGCTCGAAGCCAACGCCGCGATCTTCTCCGTGCAGGGCAAGGCGCTGAACGACAACGCCAGCCGCGACGTGCGCGTCCTGGTGGTGGGTAACCCTGCCAACACCAACGCCCTGATCGCTTCCTGCAATGCGCCGGACCTCAGTCCGCGTCAGTTCACCGCCATGACGCGCCTGGACCATAACCGCGCCCTGACCCAGCTGGCCCAGAAGACCGGCAAGCGTGTCACCGACGTCGAGAACATGATCATCTGGGGCAACCACAGCGCGACCCAGTACCCGGACCTGGCTCACACCAAGGTGGACGGCAAGCCGGCCTTCGACCTGGTCGAGCGCGACTGGTACGAGAACACCTTCATCCCTGACGTGCAGCAGCGTGGCGCGGCGATCATCAAGGCGCGCGGTGCCTCTTCCGCCGCTTCTGCCGCCTCTTCCGCCATCGACCACATGCGCGACTGGGCGCTGGGCACCGACGGCGTGGTGAGCATGGCGATTCCCTCCGATGGCAGCTACGGCATCGAGAAGGGCATCATCTACTCCTACCCGGTGCGCTGCCAGAACGGCGACTACGAGATCGTCCAGGGTCTCGAGGTCGACGACTTCAGCCGTGGCCGCATGAAGGCCACCGAAGACGAGCTGCGTGAAGAGCGCGCCGCCGTCGAGCACCTGCTGGGCTGATCGCATAGATAGCCGCACGACAACGCCCCGACGAGACGCCTCGTCGGGGCGTTTTTTGTTGGTGTCGTGGCAGGAAAAACAGCTGTTGGAGCGCTCGGTTCGGCGCTCCGAGTTCCCATCGCGACTGGCGCCGGCAGGCGCCTCGGCGGAGGCTGCAACGTCAGTGGCTGTCGCCAGCGCAGGGTGGCACCGCCGGGAGGCCTTCGGCCTCCAGTCTTGAGCTGAAGCTTCCTCCAACAGCGGTGTAGCACCGTCGGTGGAAACAGTCGCTGTTGGAGCGCTCGGTTCGGCGCTCCGACTCCGCATCGCGACTGGCGCCGGTAGGCGCCCCGGTGAAGGCCACCGTCAATCCCGCAGGCTGATGATCCGCCAGCCTTTCTGCTCGGCCACTTCACGCAGGGTGTCGTCCGGGTCGACGGCAACCGGGTGGTCGACGAGCTCCAGTAGCGGCAGGTCGTTGTGAGAGTCGCTGTAGAACCAGGAACCGTCCAGGGTCAGGTCCTTGTCGGCCAGCCACTCCTCCAGGCGCTTCACCTTGCCTTCTCTATAGCTGGGCGTGCCGCTCACCTTGCCGGTATAACGGCCGTCGACCATTTCTGGTTCCACGGCGATCAGATGGTCGATGCCCAGGCGTTCTGCAATCGGGCCGGTGATGAAGCGATTGGTGGCGGTGATGATCAGCAGGGTGTCGCCCCGGGTCCGATGCCTGGCGACCAGTTCCTCGCCCTTGGCGAGGATGTGAGGTTCGATCTTGCTGGCCATGAACTGCTGGTGCCAGGCGGCCAGCTGTTCGGGGCTGTTGTCGACCAGTGGTTGCAGTGCCACGGCGAGGAAGGCGTGGATATCCAGCGTGCCGGCGTTGTAGTCGGCCATGAAGCGGTCATTGGCTTCCCGGTAGGCCTGCGGGTCCACAGCGCCCTGTTCCAGCAGGAACTCGCCCCAGGCGTGGTCGCTGTCGATGGACAGCAGGGTGTTGTCCAGGTCGAAGATGGCCAGACTCACGGCTTACCTCTTTCGATTGTTGAATGCATGGTTGAATAGAAGCCAGCGGCAGATAACGACTGACATTCATAAAAGCCCCGGATTATGGCAGACATCGCTCGCCGGTGCTAAGCCACGGGTCGTGCTGCTTTCCTCTCCTTGTACAGTGTGCATGGGAGGCGCCGTTATTTTGTTGTATTGATGCGCTTCCCGGCATTGTGGAAGAATGGCTATCAATGATGAATTTACAAGGTGACGTCCGTGATCGACGCTGACGGCTTTCGCCCCAACGTTGGCATCATCATCGCCAACGGAAAGGGGCAGCTGCTTTGGGCACGTCGGGTAGGACAGAATGCGTGGCAGTTTCCCCAGGGAGGCATCAAGGCAACCGAAACACCGCAACAGGCCCTCTACCGCGAGCTGGAAGAGGAAATCGGCCTGACTACCGATGACGTCGAATTGCTTGCCTGTACCCGGGGATGGCTACGCTATCGCCTGCCGCGACGCATGGTTCGCATGCATTCCAAACCGGTCTGTATCGGCCAGAAACAGAAATGGTTCCTGCTGCGGATACGCTGTCAGGAGAGCCGGATTTGCATGGATCGTTCGGGGAAGCCCGAGTTCGATGGCTGGCGCTGGGTCAGTTATTGGTATCCACTGGGCCAGGTCGTACCCTTCAAGCGTGAGGTCTATCGCCGTGCATTGAGAGAGCTCTCCCCACGGGCTCAGCGGCTGGCGCTGGAAGGGCGCTGATGCACAGTCGGTGGCAGTCCAGGAGTCGGGCGAGTCGTAACGACGGTGTCGATGGCACTATCTCGCATCGATTTCCTCAGCTAGGCGGGAGATGAGAACAATGGAAAGTAAAACGCCGATGCTGGAGGTTCTGCGACGGGTCATCCAGGAGGTAAACGGGGCTCGCAACCTGGATGCGGCCCTGGCCACCATGGTGCGTCGTATCCGCAAGGCCATGCATACCGATGTGTGCTCTTTCTACCTCTTCGACCCCGAGATCGAAGAGCTGGTGTTGATGGAGACTATCGGTCTCCACAGCCGGGCCGTGGGGCGCGTCAGCCTGCGGGTAGGGGAGGGTCTGGTCGGGCTGGTGGCGGAGCGGGAGGAGCCGCTCAACCTGGAGGATGCGCCGGCTCATCCTCGCTTCCGCTATTTCGAGGCTACCGGCGAGGAGCGCTATTCGAGTTTTCTCGGGGTGCCTATCATCCATCAGCGCCGCATGCTTGGCGTACTGGTGGTGCAGCAGGGTGAAAAACGCCGCTATGACGAGGAGGACGAAGCCTTCCTCATTACCATGGGGGCGCAGTTGGCCGGCGTGCTCGCCCATGCCCTTGCCACCGGTAGCCTGACCCGGCCTAGCTTGCCGGGTGGGCAGGCGCTTTTTACAGGCGTTGCCGCGTCACCAGGCATGGCTATCGGCGAGATCGTGGTCATCGCTCCGCCGGCGGACCTTAGCAGTGTGCCGGACCTGGTGCCCACCGATGTCGAGCACGAGATCAGCCGGCTTCGCGTGGCCATTGGACGCGTACGCGAAGAAATCAAGGCCGCCGGGGAGCGCCTGGCCAACCGGATTTCAGCTCAGGAGCTGGCGCTGTTCGAGGTCTATCAGCAGATGCTCAGCGAGGCGGCGCTTTCCCAGGAGGTCGAAAAGCGCATCCGCGAGGGCCAGTGGGCGCCGGGAGCGCTGGCTGATGTCGTGCGCCGCCACGTGCAGTATCTCGAGCGGGTCGATGACGACTATCTGAGGGAGCGCGCTGCCGACGTGCGCGACCTGGGGCGCCGCGTACTGGCCCACCTCCAGGAGGAGACCCCTCAGGTCCCCGATGTCTTTCCCGAAAGCACCATCCTGGTGGGTGATGAAATCAGCGTCGCCACGCTGGGCGAGGTGCCCAGGGAACGGCTTGCGGGCTTGGTTTCCGTGCGCGGTTCCAGCACCTCTCATGTGGCTATCATCGCCCGGGCCATGGGTATTCCCACCGTGCTGGGCATGGTCGACCTGCCCCTGCCGCGACTCTCCGGCGCCAGGGTGGTGCTGGATGGCCACCGCGGGCGACTCTTTGTGCGACCGTCGGATGAACTGGAGAGCCGTTACCGCAGCCTGATCGCCGAGGAAGAGGCGCTGACCGAGGTGCTGGAGCATGAACAGGACCTGCCCAGCGAGACTCCCGATGGCCATGTGATGCCGCTGATGGTCAATACCGGCTTGGCCATCGATATGACGGTATCGCTGAAGAAGCGAATCAGCGGTGTCGGTCTCTACCGAACCGAAGTGCCGTTCATGATTGCCGAACGCTTTCCCGGTGAACAGGAGCAGGCCAGGCTGTACCGCGATCAGTTGGAAACCTTCTCACCGCTGCCGGTGGTCATGCGCACCCTGGATATCGGCGGTGACAAGGACCTGCCTTACTTCCCCATCGAGGAGGCCAACCCCTTTCTCGGCTGGCGTGGTATCCGGGTCACCCTCGACCACCCCGAAGTGCTGATGGTGCAGCTGCGCGCGATGCTGCGTGCTTCCTGCGGACTGGGCAACCTGCAGGTACTGCTGCCGATGGTGACCAATGTCGACGAGGTCGACGATGCCCTGAAGCTGCTTGACCGGGCCATTCGCGAGCTAGGTGAAGAGGGGGTGACGGCGCAGCGCCCGCTGATCGGCGTGATGTTGGAGGTGCCGGCAACCCTCTATCAGCTCGATGCCCTGTCCGAGCGGGCCGATTTCTTCTCGGTGGGCAGCAACGACCTGACTCAGTACCTGCTGGCTGTGGATCGTAACAACCCCAGGGTTGCCGGCCTCTACGACGCCTGCCATCCGGCCGTGCTTTCGGCCATGTCACGCCTTGCGGAGGAGTCTGGCAGGTTGAAGAAGCCGATCTCGGTGTGTGGCGAACTGGCCGGCGACCCAGCGGGTGCGCTCCTGCTGATGGGGATGGGGTTCGATGCGCTGTCGATGAATGCGCCCAGCCTGCCTCGCGTTCGCGCCGCCATTCGGCGCGTGTCGTTGAATGCGGCACAGGCCCTGGTGCAGGAGACCCTGACCCTGAATACACCGGGAGCGGTGCGCAGCCACCTCTTTTCACGGCTCAGCGAATGGCAGCTGGCGCACCTGCTGCCGCCGCGGGACTGATGCGCCCATGTGCCTGATTGCCTTCGACTATCGCCCGGGCTGTCGTTTCCCCCTTAGGCTGGTGGCCAACCGCGATGAATTCTACCAGCGCCCATCGGCGCCCCTGGGGCAGTGGCAGGAGGCGCCGGATATTGTCGGCGGCCGTGACCTGGAGGCCGGTGGCAGCTGGTTGGCAGTGCATCGACGCGGCCGCTTTGCAGCCGTCACCAATGTGCGCGATCCCGAGCTCAAGGTTTCCGCCGACGCCCCCAGCCGTGGCTACCTGGTGCGAGAGGCGCTGGAGTACCATGATCTCGCCGGTTGGCTGAAAGGGCTGGCTGATGGAGAAGGCTGGCGATATGCCGGCTTCAACCTGCTGGTCGGCGAGATGGATCGGCTGTGGCATTTGCACCGGGGGCGTGACCGGCTGGTGCTTGGCGAAGTCACTCCCGGTGTCCATGGGCTCTCCAACGCCGGGCTGAACACCCCCTGGCCCAAGTTGATCAAGGCGCGACAGGGCGTGGTCGAAGCCCTGCGTTGCGGCCGTTGGCCGGAGGAAGCCCTGGCGGCCCTGTCCGATGCGTCTCGGGCCGAGGATGACCAGTTGCCCGATACCGGCATCAGCCTGGAGCTAGAGCGTCTGCTATCGGCCCCCTTCATCGTTGGTGAGCAGTACGGTACCCGTGCCATGAGCTGGCTGGAGTGGGATGCCGAGCGCGGCGCCATCCGTCTTGGGGAGCGCCGTTTCGGTCCCGGCGGCATGTTTGCCGGGGAGAACGAGGAGAGTGTCGCGCTTGCCCGCCAGGTACCGTCATGACAGCCGTATCCGCGCGGCGTACACTCTAATGAACGACGCGTTAGCACAGGGATGAGAATGCACCCCGCAATTCACAAGGATCGCCTCTGGTCGCATCTTGTCTGGCCGCTGCTATGGCCGCTGCTCCTGGCACAGCTGTTGTTGGTGCTGCTCTGCCTGGCCGTCGGGCTGTTTCTCTGGCTGGCCACACCCGACCCCACCTCCTGGGCGGCTTCCGGTTGGCTGCTGCTGACGCTGCTGGTCGGCACCACCTTGACCACCGCAGCCTTTCTGCTGCAGCTACGGCACCGGCTGCGGGAGTGCGAAGCGCAAATGGAGGAGGGGTTGGGGCGTGTTGAGCGGCTGCTGCTCGAAGCCGACCAGATATTGCCGTGCTGGCTCGCCCCTCCGGTCCTGGCCGTCTCCGACCTGGACTCCCCCAATGCGCGCCTTGAGAAACTCCAGACCAATGTGGCTCAGTTGCACGCTCGCCTGCGTCAGGCGCCCGACCTGGGAGGGTTGCTCATGTCGGTATCGCGTCCGGCACTGCTTCTTTACCAGGGTCGTATCGTCGCTGCCAACATAGCCATCGAGCGCTTGATGGGGGTGCGAGCCGAGGGCCTGGAGAGCCCGGAAACGCGGCTGCGCAGCATGCCGGTACGCGACGGGGAGCCCATTGAAATGCAGGTGCTCGATGCGGAGGAGCGCTGGCGTCAGTTGGAGGTGGAGCGTTTCGAAGCCGGGGACTATCAACTGCTGCTGTTTGACGATCTGCGCGACAGGCTGCCCCAGCTCGGGGGGCTGGTTGCTGCGCGTGAGCGTGCCCGGGAGGACTCCCGGCTCAAGTCACGCTATCTGACCCTGTTGCAGCGTGAGCTGGAGCCGTTGCTCACCGAACTGACCGAGCAGATGCAGAAACCCGATTGCCTTGCGCCGGGACACCTCACCGAACTGCGCGAGCGCATGGCCGAAGTCACCCTCCTGGTGAAGAGTCTCGCCGGTGACGGTATCGCGCATGAATCCCCCGACGGCTCGCTGGTGTCCACACCGGCTCTACCGCTGCGCGTCCTCGTCGTCGATGACGGGCCGGTCAATCGCATGCTCGCCAGCCAGGTGCTGGAAGGACAGGGCTTCGAGGTCGACTGCGTGTCCAGTGGGCAGGAAGCGCTGGATCGCCGTCCTTTGCAGGCCTACGATCTGGTGTTGATGGATATCTACATGCCCGACATGGATGGCCTGGAGGCAGCGCGCCGCTGGCGTGAGCTGGAGGCGGGCGACCCCGAAGGGAGTCGCAGCGTCCTGGTTGCCCTCACCGCGAATGCCAGTGAGGAGGATCGCCGCCGCTTCCGCGAGGCGGGGATGGACGACTACCTGGCCAAGCCCTATGGTCCCCGGGCACTCATTGACCTGTTGCGCCACTGGCGGCCGGATGCCTTCGATGTGCCCGCTTCCTCTTGACCCTGCGTGTCCGCTTTCGGCCACCCTCCCTGCCTTTTTCTGCCACTCCCCTTGTCTGCGACTGCCACCCCGGCCGGGTGAGGTGGGTGGCCCCGAGATTTATGCCTTGAGGATGCCATGAACTATCCCGATATCGACCCGGTCGCCATTGCGCTGGGGCCCTTTCAAATACACTGGTATGGCCTGATGTATGTCATCGGCTTCGTCGGAGCCTGGTGGCTGGGTCGCCTGCGGGCCGAGCGAGTGGGCCTGACCCGCGACGACGTGGGCGACCTGCTCTTCTATGCCGCCATTGGGGTGGTGGTCGGTGGCCGCCTGGGCTACGCGCTCTTCTACGGCATGGGCCAGTGGCTGGCAGACCCGCTCTGGGTGTTTCGGATCTGGGACGGCGGCATGAGCTTTCACGGCGGCCTGATCGGGGTGCTGCTTGCGGCACTCTGGTTCGCCCGGAAGAAGCGGATGGCCTTCTTCACCCTCACCGACTTCTTTGCCCCCATGGTACCCATCGGCCTTGGCGCAGGGCGGATCGGCAACTTCATCAACCGTGAGCTGCCGGGGCGGGTCACCGAGCTGCCCTGGGGCATGCCGTTTCGCGGCATGGGGCCAGAACCGCGCCACCCCACGGCGCTCTACGAGGCCTTTCTCGAGGGCCTGGTCCTCTTCGTGGTGCTCTGGTGGGTGTCCGCCCGACCTCGCCGGCGCGGGCTAGTCTCCGGGTTATTCCTGCTGCTCTATGGCGTGTTCCGTTTCCTGGTCGAGTTCTTCCGACTGCCGGATGCCCATATCGGCTATCTCGCCTTCGACTGGTTCACCATGGGGATGCTGCTGACGCTGCCGATGATCGCCTTCGGCATCGTGCTGATTCTGTGGTCGCGCCGCCAGCCGGTGGACGAGGTGTCACGAAGTGATACTCGGCCTGAATAGGACGGGAGCCGGAGAGACAGGTAGACTCACGGCCTAGCGACTATTCCATGAAAAACCCCATGCAAAAAAACATGCAGAGTTCGCCAACGATGCCTGACGACACTATCCAGCCTGCGCTCAAGCAGGCGCCACACGAGCAGTCCCCGCTCGAGCAACCCTATCTGGACCTGATGCGACTTGTGCTCGAGCAGGGCGTGGAGCGTGACGACCGCACCGGCGTGGGCACCCGTTCGGTGTTCGGCCACCAGATGCGCTTCGACCTGTCACGGGGCTTTCCTCTGGTGACTACCAAGAAGTTGCACCTGCGCTCGATCATTCATGAGCTGCTGTGGTTCCTGCGCGGCGACACCAACATCGCCTATCTGCGGGATAACGGGGTGCGTATCTGGGACGAGTGGGCCGACGAGAACGGTGACCTTGGCCCGGTCTATGGCTATCAGTGGCGTAGCTGGCCCGACCCGCGTGGCGGTCATGTGGATCAGATCGTCACGCTGCTCGACCAGATTCGCACCAACCCGGGTTCCCGGCGGCTGATCGTGTCGGCCTGGAATCCGGCACTGGTCGACGAGATGGCGCTGCCGCCGTGCCACTGCCTGTTCCAGTTCTATGTGGCCAACGGGCGTCTCTCCTGCCAGCTCTATCAGCGCAGTGCGGACATCTTCCTGGGGGTGCCCTTCAATATCGCCAGCTACGCGCTGCTGACTCAGATGATCGCCCGGGTCACGGGCCTGGAACCTGGTGACTTCGTCCACACCCTGGGCGACGCCCATCTCTACCGCAATCACCTGGAGCAGGCCGAACTGCAGCTTTCGCGCACACCGCGCCCGGCCCCGCGGCTGGTGCTGTCGCCGGGTGTCGACGACCTGTTCGACTTCCGCTTCGAGCACATCGCCATCGAAGGCTACGACCCCCATCCCCATATCAAGGCCGAGGTGGCGGTATGAACGACGAGACGCTGGTGCCGGTGGCGATGATCGCCGCGCTTTCCCGCAACCGGGTGATCGGCGTGGAGAACCAACTGCCCTGGTACCTGCCGGAGGATCTTCGCTTCTTCAAGCGCATGACCCAGGCCAAGCCCCTGGTCATGGGGCGCAAGACCTTCGAGTCGATCGGGCGCCCCCTGCCGGGTCGGATAAATATCGTGGTGACCCGGAACAGCACCTTTCGCCACGATGGCGTACGGGTCTGCCATGACCTGGCATCGGCCCTGGCGCTGGCAGACCAGCAGGCGACCATCGACGGCAGCGAGGAGATCATGGTGATGGGCGGTGGCGAGATATATGCCCAGGCGCTGCCTTTTGCCAGTCGGCTCTATCTCACCGAAGTGGATGTCGAGGTGGAGGGTGATGCCCGCTTTCCCGAGCTGGGCGACAGCCAGTGGGAGGAGGTGCAGCGTGTGCCCGGTGAGCCCGCCGATGGCCAGCCCGACTACAGCTTCGTGGAGTATCGCCGCCGCTGACGGCACGAGTCGCCGACAGGCGACATTTGTCAGCGCCCGGCTTCTGGCACAAACTTGCGGGAAGCCCTGTGCCACCCACATGCCTCTGTAGTTGATACACGACCCTGTCGCGATAGTGAATGTATTGAGAGGGCGAGTCTATAACGAGCCTGCCTGGAGGATACCGGTTTGATCGATGAGCGTTCACTCCGCCTGCTGAATGACCTGGAAGTCAGCGCCGATGCCACCCTTGGCGAGCTGCACGGCTGCCGCGTGAAAATCCGCCAGCTGCAGGAGCGTGTATCCGAACTCGAGGCGGCGCGCCTGGAGCTTGAAGAGGAGAATCGCGAGCTCGACGAGCAGAATCGTGAGCTGGAGGAGGACAATGTCCGCCTGCGTGAACGGCTGAGGAAGGGCGAACCCTCACCCATGTTCCCGGGACCGTCCCGTCGCGCCCAGGGGCTCGCCGCGTTGATCGGGCACCGTCCACGCGACGCCAACCCAGACGAGCAGGGCGCCCCGGTGCATCAGCATGAGCCTGAATCGCCTGGCGGGTCGGCCGCACCGCAGGACGGTGGTCGGCAATGGCAAGGCGAGCCACGGCTGGGGGAGCAAGACAAGCGAGCAGAAAAGCAGGAAGAACAGCAAGAAGAACAGCAGGAAGAAAAGAGAGCGGTGGAACAGGCTGAGCGCACGCGGGACGACGTGCGGGCCAACAAAGAGGAGCAGCCCAAGAACGTATCGGATGAGCGCCAGGCGCAGCTGCCCATCGAACAGGCACCCTCCGCGGAGGCGCTGCTGACGGAGTGGTACCGCCGCTACCCAGATACCTTCTTCAAGGGGCACACGCGACCGTTGAAAGTGGGCATCCATCAGGACCTGGCAGCCCGGGAGCCCTGGCCGGAGAAACTGGTGCGTCGCGCCCTGGCAGGCTACGTCAATCTACCGCGCTATCTGAAAGCCGTGCGTGAAGGCGCACAGCGCATCGACCTGGCCGGCCAGCCGGATGGTAGCGTCGATGCCCAGGCCGCCGAGCACGCCCACCGCAAGCTCGAGCGGCTCCAGGCCGAACGGCGCAAGCGCGGCCAGGCTCCTGGGCCTGGTCACCGCCGCGGTGAGAAAATCGCCAGAACCGCGAAGGGAAACCGTACCAGCAAGCGCGGCACTCCCGGGGGCGAGGCTCCCAGTGGTCGGCCCGCTGCGCCTGCGGCAGCGCAGCCGCCGTCACCGGCCTCTAACGCTCCCTCCGATTCTGCCACCCGGGCCGACCCCGACGCCCGGCTGGAAGCCAAGCTCTCGGCCCTGCTGGCCAAGCATAATGGCCGGGATGAGGGGCGCTGATAGAAGGAGTAGAAAGAAGCGTCACTGGAAGGGTTGATGGTCTACCCTTGCCAGCCTTGTATCAGCGGGGCATCATGTGCAGGCTCATCGCTGCCAGGCAACTGTTTCGACAGGCCTGCGGCTGCGGCCCGCGGGCGGGAGGCGCGCGGACCGCAATTTCAGGAGAAAGTTCCAAGGTGAAGGGGCACAGCGTAGGAAAACAGTGTTTTTTCTTATTGCGTTCCCTCATCTCCCGGTATAGAGTTCTACCTGCGAGCATTGGACTATAACAAGGCTTCGCTGCGGACATGCCCGGCCCTGGCCACTTCCTGAGAAGGAACCGAGCCAAGAGCGGCGGGATCCATGCCCGGCAAGCTACCTGCACGTGTCATTCGGATTCGTGCAGTAACGATCGAAACAGTAAGCTAGTGAAAGGAACTATAGAGATGAAAAAGACACTGTTAGCGACTGCCATTGCCGGTGCCATGGTCTACGGCGCCACTGCCGCCCAGGCCGCCACCGTTTATGACCAGGACGGCACCCAAGTCGACGTCTATGGCCGTATCAATATCGCCGCCCAGACTGGCGGTCCCGAGGCCGGTACCACCAAGCAGAGCGGCTCCGAGATCATCAACAACGGTTCGCGCTTCGGCTTCCGTGCCCGTAACGAGGTCTCCAGCGACCTGAGCGTATTCGCCAACGCCGAGTTCCGCTTTGCCGCCGACACCCGCGCGGACCAGACTCTGCAGACCCGCTCCACTTTCGTTGGCCTGGACAGCAACAGCTTCGGTCGCGTCACCGTTGGTAACTTCCTGAGCGTCTACTACACCGCCGTCGGCTCCGTGTTCGACGTGCCCCAGGGTCCGAATGCTGCGCGCATGATGGACGGTTTCGGTGCGGTCAACTCCCAGGCTGATTCCATCGCCTACTCCACGCCGAACCTGGAAGGCTTCCAGGCTCACGTGCAGGTGCAGCACTACAGCGGGAATGATTCAGTGATCGGGGCCCAGGACAACTCTTCCGAGCTGTCATGGATCGGCGCGGTCAACTACACTTGGGAAAATCTCTACCTGGGCCTGGGCTACGTTCAGTCCAAGGATCTTTCCGACGTCGGCGCAACTGCTGATTTCGGTGAGCGCGGTGGCCAGGAAGACCTGTGGGGTGCCACTGCGTCCTACCAGTTCACGCCCGAGTTCGCTGCCCGCATCAAGTATGAGGACTGGACTTCAAACGACGAGAATCTGGTTGGCCCGCAAGCCTACGACAACCTCTGGGGCCTGGGTGCCACCTTCGACTACGGCATGGGCGAGATCTACGGCGACTACTACCGCATCCGCATGGTTGACGAAGATCTGAGCAGCCGCAACCACTGGACGCTGGGTGCGACCTATCGCTTCAGCCAGCCGTTGTTCGCCTACTTCGAAGTGGTTGACTTCGACTTCGACGCTGATCAAGCTATCGCTGATATCAACGACGACCTCGAGTTTACCGTCGGTCTGCGCTACGACTTCTAAGTCGAGCCCAAACTGATTGCAAGATTCGTCGATTCGATCGACGACAGAACCGGCCCTACGGGGCCGGTTTTTTTGTAGTGCTTTCCTCTCTTATTGCACCGGTCTTTTTTCGCTTTTTCGCCGGACCCTTTCACTGTGCTTTTCCACTGCGCGGTGTCACTGACTTTCCGTGCGCTGCACCTTTGTGTAACTGAACTGGGCTTGATTCGTATCAAGGAAGCGTCCATTTTAGGGCAAGGCCCGCCATCCACGCGGGACACCGTAGGTGAGGCAGTTCAGAATTCCGGTTACAGATGCAACCAAGGAGTGCCCATGACGCTCGTGCCCTCACGACGCCAGCCGGCCAATGCGACACGCTGTGAGCGCTGCACCCTGCACGCGCGCTGCCTGCCCCTGGGCCTTGAGCTCGATGCGCTGGAATCCTTCGAGGCCATCGTCCAGAACCCACGCCCTTTGAAGCGGGGCGAGGCGCTGGTGCGACAGGGGGGCACCTTCGAGAGCCTGTTCGTGGTGCGCTCGGGCAGCCTCAAGCAGTCGGTGGCCCAGGAGGGGCAGCGCGACCAGGTGACCCACTTCTATCTGCCCGGTGAAGTGGTGGGGCTGGACGGCATCGGTGAGACCAGCTGCTATGGCAGCGTGGTGGCCATGGAGTCGACCTTCGTCTGCGAGCTGCCCTTCGACCGCCTGGAGGATCTCGCCGAGCAGTTGCCGGAGCTGCGTGGCCAGCTCTATCGCTGCATGAGTCGGGAGCTGCGCAACGACCAGCGCATGATGTGCCTGCTTTCGGGACGCACCGCCGACCAGCGCCTGGCAAGCTTCATGCTGGGGCTTTCCGAACGATTCCGCGCGCGGGGTTTCTCGCCCTATCGCTTTCATCTCTCCATGTCACGATCCGATATCGGCAGCTACCTGGGGCTGGCGCTGGAAACCGTCAGCCGGGTGCTCGCCCGTTTCCAGCAGCAGGCCATGGTCACGGTGGCGGGGCGTGAGCTGACCATCCATGACATGGAGGCGCTGGTGGCGCTGGCGGAAGAGGGGGTGGGGCGCCACTCGGGGGGGTGACGGGTATTCCCGCTTTTGCTTATGGGCTCAGGATGCCATGATGGCCTCATGCTCGTACAAAAATCGGTGGTTCGCCCTTGACCGGATGGCTGTTGTCGACCCTGCGTTCGCGCCTGCTGCTCGGTGTCAGCCTGGGCTGGCTGGTGCTGGTCGCCGCTCTGTTGGCCTATAGCCATCTCAGTGGGGGCGCGTTGGCCCAGCGCGAGAACCTCACGCATCTGGAGTACGAGGCACAGCTGATTGCCAAGCAGCTCGATCGCTCCATCCATGTGCGGCAACAGGCCCTCGCTCGCCTTCGTCCCTCCCTGGCATTGGACGAGGACCTCTTCACCCAGCTGCAGCGCCAGGAAGGACTGCTGGCACTCTTCGACCGGCTGATGGTGTTCGATGCCCAGGGTGAGCCGGTGGCCGCCTGGCCCCCCTTCGAGCATGGCGGACCCAATATCGCCGCCCGCGACTATTTCCATCATGTCCGCGGATTTCGCCGTCCCCATGTCAGCGAGCCCTACGTGGGGGGCGAGACCGGCATCCCTCAGGTGATGGTGATAGAGCCGCTGCTCGATGACGAGGGGCGCTTCCTGGGAATCCTCGGCGGCAACGCCAGCCTTCACGATGGAAGCTCCTTCGTCAACCTGCGCTCGCAGCGGATCGGCGAAGATGGCCACGTTGTCTTGACGACCGCACAGGGGCAGATCATCAGCCATCCCGACCCTGCCTATCTGATGCAGGCGGTTCCTGCTGCCGATCGGCTGCCGCTGCTGGATCGGGCCCTCTATGGATGGGAGGGCAGCGGCATGGGCGAGCAGCTGGATGGCCAGCCCGCGCTGATGGCCTTTCGCCAGGTCTGGTCGGCCGATTGGGTGGTCGGGGTCTTTCTGCCCTTGAGCCAGGCCGAGGCGCCGGTCAATCGCTATGCCACCGAGTTGCGCTGGGTGGGCTTGGCCACGGTGGCCCTGATGCTGCCGCTGCTCTGGTGGCTGCTCGGCCTGGGGCTGGCCCCGCTGCATCGGCTGGAACGCCAGATAGAGCGGGTAGGGCGTGGCGACGCCAGGCGGCTCAGGCTTCACACCACCATGCGTGAACTGCATCAGGTCGCTGATGCCTTCAACCGCCTGGAGGATCAGCGGCGCGATGCGCTCGCCTCGCGGGAGGCGCGCGAGGCCTTCCTGCAGGCGGTACTTGCCTCATCCCCGGTGGGCATGTTCCTTGCCGATATGAAGGGGCGGATCAACTACGTCAATCCGGCGCTCGAAGCCATCTCCGGCTTCAACGTAGCGGCTTCCCGCACCTCCGAGTGGGTGCGCCGGATACATCCCGAGGACCGGCCGGCCTTCATCGAGCAGTGGCGTGCCACGCTGGAGAGAGGCGATGATCACCACCTTCAGTATCGCTTCCAGCGTGACGACGAACAGCTCTGGCTGGAAGCCCAGGTGAGCCGGGTGGAGCTGGGAGACACGGCGCTGGGGTTCGTCGGCATGATCCAGGACATCACCGAGCGTCATGAGCGGGAGACTCGCCAGCTCTGGGAGGCGGAGCACGACCCGCTGACCGGCTGTCTCAATCGGCGTGGCTTCGAGAACCGCCTTGAAGAGGCCTGTGCCCTGCACCGCCGGGAAAGCGACAAGGTGCTGTCGCTGATCATGATGGATCTGGACCATTTCAAGCCAGTCAACGACACGGCAGGGCACGCCGCCGGCGACGAACTGCTGCGCCTCATCGGACAGCTGCTCGAGGAGTCGGTGCGTCAGCAGGATGCCGTGGCCAGGCTGGGTGGTGACGAATTCGCCCTGTTGCTGCCCTCCTGCCCGCTGGAACGGGCCACCGAAATCGCCGAGCGGATTCGTCGGGGTATTGAAACGCTCGAATTTCAGGTGGATGGCCACACGTTCCGTGTGACCGCGAGCATCGGCGTGTCGAACCTGAGTGTCGATGATCGGGACGGTGGCCCGCTGGTCAAGCGTGCCGACCGGGCCAGCTACCGCGCCAAGCACCAGGGGCGCAACCGAGTCGAGGTCCAGGCGGGGCTCTCGAAAGTCAGCGAGTCCTGACGGACTGTGAGCTGGCGCACCAGCTCAAGTTTTTGCCACGCCTGCCGATAATTGATGGTGATACGCGAGTAGTGTGGATGGGTCGTCTCGCATCCGGATAGTCCAGAGGAGTGCATGGCCCCTTATGCCTCACAAGACGCTAGCTATCGCCAGGGATACCATGCTCTACATGGCCGCCGCCGTCTTCATCCTGATGGGGGGGACGGGGCTGCTCACCTTCTGGCTGGGCATCGACTACCCCTTGCGCAGCGTGTTGTTGCCCGATAATGCGTTGGCCGTTCTGCTGGTGGGCGTCGGCTTCCTGGCACTCATGATGCGCTGGTCCTTGCTGTCTCGTTTAGTCGCTCTCATCCTGCTGCTGCACATGGCCTACCTGCTGGCCCATAACGTCATCGCCGGGGGCAGGGAGGTCGGCTTTTCCTGGGTAACCGGCGATGTACGGATGGGTTCCCTGGCGTCAGCGGTGCTGATGCTGGCTGCGTTCTGTCTGATGATCGGTGTCGGCCGTCGCGCAGGTCGTTGGCTATGGGCCTGTGTCGGGGTCCTGCTGGTATGCATCAGTCTCCTGGCCCTGCTCCGGCTCTTCCTGCCGGGCGGTGAGGTGGCCTGGACGCTGAACAACGCTTCCTCACCACTGCTGGGAACCTTTCTGGCCATGCTCCTGGGAGGGTCGATGCTGATGATGGCAATCGGCGTCGACCGCCCACAACCGCGAATGGGGAGACTTGCGCTGGGTGCGGGTCTCTTTGGCGTGTTGCTGAGTTGCTCTGCCTGGTACGTGCTGAACTGGCACTATCAAGAGGAGAAGCAGCTCCAGGCCAGCCATCTATTGGACAATCTGCAATACAACGCCGAGCAGGTCTTCAGCGCCCAGCTACTGCTGGCTCAACGAATGGCCGAGCGGTTGGATGCTCTCGGGATCACGCCGGACGAGGCTGCGCGCGAGAATTATGTCGAGACCTATTTCGGGGACTCCCCCGGCATGCAGGCGATTGGCCTGTCGAATGATGGGGCCTGGACATGGCGGCATTCACGGAGCGACGCGGCTGGCCAGTGGCTGACCGAGCGGGTGGATGACCCTGACGTCGTGTCGTGGCTGCAGTTGAATTTCCCCCAGCCACGCTTGATGTTGGCCGACTCGATGCATAGCCGTATGGCGCTGATGGTCACCCTGCTGCCCTCGACGGGGCAGAGGCTGGTGAGTAGCCTCGATCTTGCGGTGCTGCTGAAGGAGGAGCTGCGCGTCCAGCTGGGCAACTCCATGGTTCGCGTATCCCGCGCAGGTGAGTCGCTGATCGACATTCGAGCACCTGGCCGCACTGCGAGCGAGCTGGAGTATCCGCTTGTTGCCAGACGCCACATCGGCATGCCTGGCGGATTGCAGCTGACGCTGGATGTCTTTCCCGATGCCGTCGGCGACATGCTCAAGGCCGGGCTGATACCCGGTGGGGTGGCGCTGTCAGGACTGCTGTTGAGTTATCTCATGGCATTCAGCCTGGGGCTGGCCCATCAGCGACAGGCGGACAGGCGCTCCCTATGGGAGAGTGAGCAGCGCTACCGTTCGCTCTTTGCCTACAATCCCGATGCGGTTTTCTCCCTCGATGGTCAGGGGAGGATCGCTACCGCAAACCCGACCTGTGCCCTCATTACCGGCCTGCCCATCGAGCAGATCGTCGGCAGTCACTTTTCCCAGCTTATTCCGGCCGATGAAATAGAGCGCGTGCTCGGGCATTTCACCAATACCCTGCGGGGAGAAACGCAGCGATTCGAGGTGGCGATCGTCACCCAATCCAATAGGCCGTGCCTGCTCTATGTGACTTGCCTTCCCATCCTGGTGGACGGTGTCTCCCAGGGGGTCTTCGGCATCGCCAAGGATGTGACGGAGCAGCACAGAACCGAGACTCGCCTGCGCGTGCTCGAGCGGAGTGTGGAAGCCAGCATCAACGGCATCGTGATTGCCGACGCCACCCAGGCCGACTGCCCCATTACCTACGCCAATAGCGCCTTCCAGGTCATGACAGGCTACCGGGAGGAGGAGCTGATGGGGCGTAACTGCCGCTTCCTGCAGGGAGAAGAGACGGACCCCGAAACGGTGGCACTGCTGCGCTCTCGGCTGGCCGAGCAGCGTGAATGCCATGTCACGCTGCGGAACTATCGCAAGGATGGCAGCGCGTTCTGGAATGCCCTCTACGTGTCGCCGGTGCCCGATAGCGATGGCCGAGTGACCCACTTTGTCGGCGTACTGAACGATGTCTCCGAACGCCAGGCTTATGAAGAGCGCCTGGCCCACAGTGCCAGCCACGACACCTTGACGGGCCTGGCCAACCGGGCGCTGCTGGAAGAACGACTGATTCACCATTTCGCCTTGTCGCAGCGCCAAGGTCACACCATGGCCGTCATGTTCGTGGACCTGGACGACTTCAAGCCGATCAATGACAGCCTGGGCCATGCCATAGGAGACCGAGTGCTGGTCGAGGTGGCCAGTCGACTGAGTAGCGTCATGCGCCCTGGCGACACCCTTGGGCGGCTGGGGGGAGACGAGTTCGTGGCATTGCTGCCCGCTACGCCCCATGACGTGCAGGCGCAAATGGCAAAGCGGTTACTCAAGCTCCTGGCAAGACCTTATCGCATCGAGCGCCATGAGCTGCACCTGTCGGCGAGTATCGGTATTGCTGTCAGCAGTGACGCTGTCGACCAGCCTATGGAGTTGATCCAGCAGGCGGATATGGCAATGTACAGGGCCAAGCAGCAGGGGCGTAATGCCTATCAGTGGTTCACTCACGAAATCACCAGGCGCGTCAATGAGCGGCTGGTGATGCGCAACGAGCTCCAGGACGCCATTGACACGCAGCGGCTCCAGCTGTATTACCAGCCACTCTATGATCCGGCCCACCACATCGTCTCCGTGGAAGCCCTGCTTCGCTGGCCACATCCTGACCGGGGTTTTGTACCACCCAGTGAATTCATCCCCTTGGCGGAAGAGACCGGGCAGATCATGCCCATCAGCCGCTGGGTGCTCGAACGCGCCTGTCTCGACATGCGTCTGCTGGATACGCGAGGACTCGAAGGCCTCAAGGTAGCGGTCAATCTCTCACCCATGCAGTTTCACCGTTCGGGGTTCCTCGAGACACTGAGGGAGACACTGGGGCGCCTATCCTTTCCGGCCAACCGGTTGGAGCTGGAGCTGACCGAAGGCGTACTCCTCAATGATGCGGAGGAGGCTGTCGAGATTCTTCACGCCCTGCGCAGCATGGGGGTCGAGGTTTCCATCGACGATTTTGGCACCGGCTTTTCCAGCCTCAATTACCTCAAGCACTTGCCCATCAGCAAGGTGAAGATTGATCGCAGCTTCGTCAGCGAAGTGATCGACAGTGCGGATGATGCCTCGATCGTGCAAGCCATCATTTCCATGGCTCACCACCTGGGCCTGCTGGTCGTGGCGGAAGGTATCGAAACCGATGAGCAGCATAGCCTGCTGAAGGAGTATGGCTGTGAAATCTTCCAGGGCTTTCTGCTTGCCCGCCCCATGCCGCTGGCTCAGCTTGAGGCGCTCTTGAGAGCCGACAAGCGGACGAAGCCGGTTACCTCCGGAGGCGGCTGAGTTCGGCCTTCCCGCATTGACCTGATCGCACGGGTCAGTAGAATCACGGACACGCTTTTCGTCGCCGGGACGACCCGGTGTACGACCTCTTCATACCGGGGACGACCCCATTCCACCATGGAAGCGAAGCTCATGGCGTGGATCATTCTCGTCGTTGCCGGTCTCCTCGAGGTGGCCTGGGCACTGGGCCTGAAGGCTTCTGAGGGTTTCTCCCGGCCGCTGCCCAGCGTTCTGACCATCATCGCCATGGTTGCCAGTTTCTACCTCCTCGCCCAGGCAATGAAAGTGCTGCCGGTAGGCACCGCCTATGCCATATGGGTGGGCATTGGCGCCGTGGGTACGGTAGTGCTTGGCATACTCCTCTATGGCGACAGCGCGTCACCACTGCGCCTGCTCAGTCTGGTTCTGATCCTGGCGGGGCTGGTGGGGCTGAAGTTGGCCGGATAGGATGCAGTACAATGCACAAAAGTGAGGTATCCATGTCAATGCCGCCGCAAGGCCTACCCTCCGGCGAACTGCTCGACCAGCTGGCGCGGGCTGTGACCGACAATGATGACCTGGAAAGCCTGGTAAGGCCATTACTCGAGCTGCTGCAGGCCGTGACAGAGCTGGAATCCACTTACCTGACCACCATTGATCCGGATGAGCGTTTTCAGCACATCCAGTTTGCCTACAATCCCCATGGACTGACGATTCCCGAAGGTCTTTCGGTGCCCTGGAGCGATACGCTCTGCAAGCGTGCGTTGGATGAAGGGCGTGCGTACACCGACACTGTCGCCGAATGCTGGGCCGATTCGGGTGCGGCCAGGCAACTGGGCCTGGTGACCTACCTCAGTGCCCCGGTCAGGGTGGGTGACAGTGAGCTGTATGGCACGTTATGCGGTGCCAGCGCCTCTCGTGTCGCGGTCACCGCCGAGGCAGAGCGGCTGCTGGGCCTGTTCGCGAACCTGATCGCCCGGCAGATCGAGCGTGATCGACTGCTGCAGAAACTGCGGCAGGAGAACTCGCTGTTCAGCAGCTATGCCCTCACCGACCCCTTGACCGGCATACCCAACCGACGTGCCCTCTACCATGAGCTTTCCCGAAGCCTGGCCAATGCGGCCCGCTATGGGGAGGCACTGTATATCGCCTTCATCGACCTCGATGGCTTCAAGGCCATCAATGACCAATATGGCCATGACGCGGGTGACAGGTTCCTGATCAGCATGACCTCCGTGCTGACCAAGGGACTGCGAACCGGCGATTACCTGGCCCGGACTGGTGGGGACGAATTCGTCTTTTTTGGTCTGGGCAGCAGAGCGGATACTGCGGACAAGGATGAGGATGTCTTGCACCACCGACTCGAAAGCCTGACCACCGGACGCTTTGATATCGGGTATCAGTCTATCGAGTATCCGGGTGCCAGCGTCGGCTTGATACGGGCCGGGAACGGTGAGCGGGATATCGACGGGTTGCTGAAACGGGCCGATGCGGCAATGTATGTGGTAAAACGGGCTAGGCGGAGTAGAAGGCAGTTTTGAACCGTGTCGGTTTGCTTGGTGACTCCAATGGCAATGAGCGGACAGGGGGAGTGATAACGCTGGCAGCCGGTGGTGTTGCTTGGATATGCCAAGGGCTTCAGCCACACTGGCAGGGCAGGCATGGATGCGAGTCAAGGAGGACATATGAGACCCATCATTCGTCGCGGGCTGCTATGGGGCAGCCTCTATCTGGTATTGGCGCTACTACCACTCGGCATCGCGCTCATCGTCTTGCCCGAAGAAACCCGCGGTCTGCTCGGTGCCACCGGCGTGATGTTCGGTCTGCTGGCGCTGGGGGTGTTCGGCATGCAGGTCGTCATCTCCGGTCGGCACCGCTGGTTTGCAGAGAGCATTGGCTTCGACAATATCCTGCAGTTTCACCGCCAGACCGGGCTGCTGGCGCTGTGGCTGGTGGTGGCGCATCCGCTGCTGATTTTTGCCAGCGACCCGAGCTATATCGAGTTTCTTGACCCCCGCGACGATACCCTGCGCGCTCTGGCCCTGATCGGCTTGCTGATTGCCAGCGTGGTGCTGATCATCAGTTCACTATGGCGAGTGCAACTGGGGCTGTCCTACGAATGGTGGCGCCTGCTGCATGGTGGCCTGGCGCTATTCGTGATACTCGGCGGGTTAGGCCACGCGCTGATGGCCAGCCACTACACGGCCGGCTGGCTCACCGCCGGGCTACTCGTTGTAGTCCTGATGGTGCCGGTATATCTACTGCTCGACTCCCGACTGATCCGCCTATGGCGATTGCGCAAGCGGCCCTGGCAGGTGGTCGACAATCAGCCGGCGCTGGGTGATGCCACCACTCTGACCCTGGAGGCCGAGGGTGACCATCGCTTCGACTTCAATGCCGGCCAGTTCTTCTGGATCACCCTCGGTGACTCACCGTTCTCGCTGCAGCAGCACCCCTTCTCGCTGGCATCGAGCGCCTGCAGCCCGGGACGGGTCGCTTTCACCGCCAAGAATCTCGGTGACTTCACCGCCACTCTGCCGGACGTGACTCCCGGCACCCGGGCCTTCATCGAGGGGCCTTACGGAGCATTCATCCCCGATGTGAGCAGCGCCTCCGGGGTGGTGATGCTAGCCGGTGGTATCGGCGTGACACCGATCCTGAGCATCCTGCGCACCTTCCGCGACCAGGGGGTGACCCTGCCGCTGTGGTTGATCTACGCCAACCCCAGTTGGGACGAGGCGACCTTTCGTGATGAGCTTGCCGAGCTGGAGGCCGCGTTGCCGCTGAAGGTTATCCACGTGCTCAGCGACCCGCCCGAAGGTTGGCAGGGCGAGACCGGCTACATCGACAAGGCGTTGCTGGAACGCTGCCTGCCGGAAGATGACGGCCAGCGCGAGTATTTCATCTGCGGGCCGGAGCCGATGATGAACGCAGCAGAGGGGGCTCTGGTCGAGCTTGAAGTGCCTGCCACGCGGCTTACGTCCGATCGTTTCGACATCGTTTGAGGAGGCTGATCATGATCATGCTGCATCAATATGTCCGCTACGCCGGCAACCTGGCCGGTATCGTTCTGGTAGGGGTAGCCGTTGCGGTTGCCGTGATGGTGGTCCGATGACAGAGCGTCATCAGCTGTAGAAGCGCGTAAAGGACTCAAGCCCTTCACGCTCGGGTGCGAAGCCGTTCTCCGGTGCGTTGGGATCGGCATGGCCGAGTGCCAGCGCACACAGCACCAGCTCGCTGTCGTCCAGCGTCAGCTGCTCGCGAATCACGCGGTGATAGGGGGCGATGGCGGCCTGGGCACAGCTGTGCAGGCCCTGACCGCGAGCGGCCAGCATCAGGCTTTGCAGGAACATGCCGCAGTCCATGAAACTGCCGGTATCCAGGCGCCGGTCGAGGGTCAGGATCATCGCTACCGGGGCATCGAAGAAGGCATAGTTGCGCCTCGCCTGGGCCAGGCGCTTGTCGCGCTCCTCCCGTTGGATACCCAGTGTCTCGTAAAGGCCGTATCCGCAGCGCCGGCGCCGGCTAATATATGGCTCGAACCATTCACGCGGGTAGTAGACGTATTCGGCCTGGTGCTGGCCGGGCTCCCCATCAAAGGCTGCCTCAAGCGCATTGCGCAGTGCCGCCAGCGGCTCGCCGGTGACCACATGTATCTGCCAAGGCTGGATGTTGCTGCCGCTGGGGGCCTGTCTCGCCACGTTCAGCAGATGCTTCAGCGTCTCTCGCGGCACGGGGGTGGGCAGGAAGCGACGCACTGATCGTCGCGACAGAATGGCATCGTCTACATGCATGAAAGGCACCTCATAGCGATGAGTGGCCTATCATGGTGCCGTCTTGCCAGCAGATTTGCGATGCCGAAGACAGAGCTCATGGCTCATGTGGGGAATTACCTGGCTTGGCGCCATGACCTCGATGATTGCGACCTTCCGTTGGAGCAGGTGGCCGAGGCCTTGTCAGGCATCGCCAACCAGGCCGCGGGTAACTGAACGGTGCAGTAGCGATTCACCGCTCTCGAGTGCGCCTTGAAGGGCGGACCCAGTGACCAGGTGCAACACCTAACCCATCAGGCAAGGTATTTGCCATGCCCCTTGCTGTTGCCATCTCACGCTTCTGTATGTGGTTCACAGGCCGTACGATTCCGGCCCTGCTCCTTGGCTTGATAGAGAAGCTCGTCGGCTCTATGCACGCACTCATCCAGGTTGTCGGAGTCAATAAGTGAGCAAATACCGATGCTGGCTGTTATGTGCAGTGGAGATGAGGTGTCATCCAGCATTGGCCTGGTGACCAGGAGCTGGTGAAGCCGTTCGGCGGCATGTCGTGCTTCCGCTACGCTGGCTCTCGGCAGCATGACCACGAACTCTTCACCGCCCCAGCGACCAATGACATCGGCCTGCCGAAATACCTCCCGGCACAGCTCGGTGAAGCGCACAATGACTTCATCCCCGGCCTGGTGGCCCAGGGTGTCGTTGACCGTCTTGAAGTGATCCAGGTCGATCAGCATCAGGGCGGCCGGGGGAGCCCCGCGCTGCATCAGGGCCAACTCCTGATTGAGGCGCTGTTCGAAGGACCGGCGGTTGAGCAGGCCGGTGAGCGGGTCGGTGGCGGCATGCTTGGCCAGTTCGTGACGTGTCGCTTTCAGCTCGCGTATCAGCTCGGCCTGTTCGCGGTGGGCGTGCATCAGTTCCATGTGCGCCATCACCTGGTTGGCGAGGGCCTGGAGCGCGAAGCGCTGTCGTTCGGTCAGTTCGCGGGGCTGATAGTCGAGCACGCATAGCGTCCCGAGGGGATAGCCATCACGGCTTTCGAGAAGCGCCCCGGCATAGAAGCGTAGGTGTGGCTTCCCGGTCACCAGCGGGTTACTGGCAAAACGCGGGTCCCCGGTGGTGTCTGGTACGATGAACAGGCCCGGCTGCAGGATGGCATGCGCACAGATCGAGACATCCAGCGGGGTCTCGCGTATCCCGAGCCCCTTTTCCGACTTGAACCACTGCCGGTTGCGGTCAATGAAGTTGATAACAGCGATGGGAGCCTCGCAGATCAGCGAAGCCACCTCAACGATATCACCAAACGCCGACTCCTCGGGCGTGTCGAGGATCTGGTAGTCCGCCAGCGCCTGTAAGCGCTGGTTTTCATACTCGGCTGAGCAGAAGTCGGTGTTGTCAGGCATGAGCGCAAAGTTGTTCCGGTAAGGCAATCAGGTCGTGGCTGACCTGCTGGGTGTCAAGTAGTAGGGATTCATTGTTCATCGGCCATCCGTATTGGGTGAGTCCAGTCGCTCTGTCCTACGAGTAGAACGAGCGGTGGAAACAACCATCATGGCCCTCTTCCCTCCCCGTCACAACTGGCGCTGTCTCATGCGGGAGTGCCTGGGATGCGATGTGGGTCAATCGGCTACTTCAAGACGATACGATGCTCCGCAACCGTGCGGGACTGTGTGCCTGGCTGGTATTGAAGATGGGTTTGCAGTATGCCCCGTTTCTGGCTGACACAAGTATCGAACGTTGAGGGATCGCTTGCTGAGAGTGAGTGCGTATAGGGGCAAGCGGTTTTGAGCTATTCAAGAGTTGGCGCCCCCACCAGGATTCGAACCTGGGACCTTCCCCTTAGGAGGGGGACGCTCTATCCAGCTGAGCTATGGGGGCGCAACGGCTGCGCATTATAAGGGCTTGGGGCGGCAAGATAAACCGTGACGGCCGAGTCCCTTGCTTGCGTAACACTGTCACACCCCGTCACAGAACTGCCCACCGCCTTCGCTTGAGCGGTATAGTAGTGCTTTTTCATTCCTATGCGTTATTTGCATGTTCCTGGAAGTCCACATGATCAAGCGTCTTCTACCCGTTCTGATTCTGGCCATTGGCGTGGCCGGCTTCCTGGCGCTGCGTCTCACGCGTCCTGAGCCGGTAGAGGCGGTGGCGCAGGAGCGCAGCTGGCGAGTCGAGTCGATGGTGGTGAGCTATGGCGAGCATGTGCCGGTGCTGCCGCTGTTTGGCGAGGTGGTCTCGCAAGGCCGGGTCAGTCTGGTGGCGCCCTTGGCGGCGCGAGTTGCCGAGCGGCCGGTTCAGGAAGGGCAGCGTGTTGCAGCGGGGACCTTGCTGGTGGCGCTGGATGAGGCAGACACCCTGCCGCCCTTGCGTCAGGCTGAGGCAGAGGTGGCAGATTTAGCGGCCCAGATCGCCAACGAACGCATTCGTCACGACAATGATAGTCACTCCTTGGCGAGAGAACGCGATATCGTCGCTAACGCACAGCGACAGCTGGAGCGCACTCGCTCCCTGGTCGAGCGAAACCTTGCATCCCCCTCTGACCTGGATAATGCCGGCGACACCCTGGCCCGGGCTCGCTTGACGGTGGCCACCCGCGAGGGAGCCATTGCCGAGCACCCGGCGCGACTGCAAAGCCTGCAGGCGCGGCTGGCCCGGGCCGAAGCTGTGGAGCAGGCGGCACGACGGGATGCCGATCGAAGCCGTGTGCTGGCGCCCTTTGACGGTATCGTGACCGGGGTTCAGGTGTCACCTGGTGATCAGGTGGCAGCCAGGTCGGCACTGCTGACGCTCTATCCCCCCGAGGGACTGGAACTGTATGCCAGGGTTCCTCAGCGTTATCTGGATGAACTCGGCGAGTGGCTCGAACAGGATGAAGCGTTGTCAGCGGTTGCGGTGGAAGGCGGACAACGGTTCATCCTGCAGCGCCTGGCCGGGGAGAGCGACCCTGGCGGCACCGAGGCAATTTTGGTGTTGGAGGGCAGCGCATCCGGGCTGCGTCCGGGGGCGTTGCTGCCGGTTCTGCTGCAGCGCCCGGCGGTCGCCGACGCCCTGGCGGTGCCCTTCAGTGCCCTTCACGGCAGTGATGTGCTCTATCGCATCGATGAAGAGAGTCGCCTGCAGCGTCACAATGTGACTCGCCTGGGTGAGACCCTCGGCAATGACGGCGAGCGCTGGGCGCTGGTCAAGCCTGACGGGCTTGCCGCGGGCGAGCGCATCATTGTCACGCACCTCCCCAACGCCATGCAGGGGCTAAGGGTGGAAGTCGCTGAGTTACAGCCATGACTCGCAAGCGGGGGATAATCGGCTTCTTCGTGCATCATCGGGTCGCCGCTAACCTGGTAATGCTGGCGATGCTGCTGGGCGGCGCCCTGGGTATCGCGCGCATGAACGTCCAGTTCTTTCCCAGCTTCGCCCTGGATGTGGTCAGCGTGCGGGTCGTGTGGAGCGGGGCATCTGCCGAGGATGTCGAGCAGGGCGTCACCAACCCGCTGGAGCAACGGCTGCGCAGCCTCGACGGCCTGAAACGCATGACCTCCACGTCTGCTCAGGGCATCGCCAACATTACGCTGGAGTTTGTCGAGGGCAGCGACCCGGTGCTGGCCCTGGACGATGTGCGGCAGCAGGTCGACGGCTTTACCAGCCTGCCGGCAGATGCCGAGACGCCGGAAGTCTCCCGGGTGGTGCGCTACGAGCCGGTGGCGCGCCTGCTGGTGCGGGGCGATCTCGATGATCGTGAGTTGCGCCAGCTGGTGCATCGCTTCGAGAGCGAACTGCTCCTGCGTGGTATTGACCGTGTCGAGGTGAGCGGGTTGGCACAGCAGCAGATCAGCGTGGAGGTGCCGGCCGAGCGGCTGCAGGGTATGGCGCTGTCACTGGATCAGGTTGCCGAGCGTATACAGGGCATGTCCCGGGACCTGCCCGCCGGTATCCTGGGCCAGCAGGACAGCGCCCGGGAGCTGCGCTCCCTGGAGCAGCGGCGTGACCCACTGGCCTTCGAGAACCTGCCGATCCTCAGCGGCGACCGGGTCCAGCTGCGGCTGGGGGATATTGCGGTGATCCGCCAGGAGCCGAGGGAGGGGCAGCTGAGGCTCAGCCGAGAAGGCGAGGCGGCGGTGGAGATGCAGCTGCAGCGTGCCGAGAGCGGCGACTCGCTGGCTGCGGCCAGGGTGCTCGACGAGTGGCTGGCCGAGACCCGGCCTCAGCTGCCGCCGAGCGTCGAGCTGGAGGTGCATGACGAGTCCTGGCAGTTGATCGACGAGCGTATTTCTCTGCTGATCAAGAACGGCGCCGGCGGCCTGCTGCTGGTGGTGATCCTGCTCTACTTCTTCCTGCCGGCACGGGTGGCGCTGTGGGTGGCCATCGGTATTCCCACGGCCTTCATGGCGGCGCTTGGGGTTTTCTGGGGCATCGGCGGCTCGATCAACATGATGTCGCTGTTCGCCCTGATCATGGCGCTGGGGGTGATCGTCGACGACGCCATCGTGGTGGGTGAGGACGCCGATGCCCATCATCGCGCCGGCGAGGCCCCGAGGCACGCCTCGGCGGGAGCGGCACGGCGCATGCTGTGGCCGGTGCTCGCCTCATCACTGACCACGGTGGCGGCCTTCATGCCGCTGCTGATGGTCGGCGGCATCATCGGCAATATCCTGGGTGACATACCGATCATCATGATCTGCGTACTGATCGCCTCGCTGCTGGAGTGCTTCGTGGTATTGCCGGCACATCTGCGCAACGCCTTTGTTCCCGGCCGTTCCATCTCATCATCCAAGCGTCCCCGGAGGGGGCTGGCTGCTCTGCGCCAGGGTTTCGAGAACGGCTTCCAGCGTTTCCGTGAGGGTCCCTTTCGAGGCCTTTCTGCGCTTTCCCTTCGCCACCGGGGGGCAACGGTGGCCCTGGCTCTGGCGGTGGCCATCGTGACGGCGGGCCTGCTGGCCGGTGGTCGCATCGGATTCAATTTCTTCCCCGCGCCCGAGCCCAGCGTGCTCTACGCCAACGTCAACTTCGTGGCTGGCACCGAGCGGCAGCGGGTGGACCGTTTCCTCGATCACCTGCAGTCCAGCCTCGACGAGGCCGAGCAGTCCCTGGGTGGCAATCTGGTAAAGATGGCCGTGGTCCGCCATGGTGCCACCATCGAGGGCGGGGCCCCGAGCCGTAGTGCCGATGAAGTCGGGTCGGTGATGGTGGAGCTGATCTCGTCGGACCATCGTGAGGTGCGCAATTCGACTTTCATTGCCGCCTGGCGCGAGCGCATCGAGCTGCCGGCCGGGCTTGACAATTTCACCATCAGCGAGCGCGCTGCGGGGCCGCCGGGACGAGACGTCAATATTCGCCTGACGGGGGAGGATGCCCTGGCATTACGCCAGGCGGCGGACTCACTTCAACAGTCACTGTCCAGCCTGCCCGGCGTTCTCGATACCCAGGACGACATGCCCTGGGGGCGAGAGCAGTTGATCTATCGGGTCAACTCCTGGGGCGAGGCTCTTGGGCTGACAACCGCCGAGCTCGGCCGCCAGCTTCGCACTGCCTTTGACGGCCAGGTGGTGCAGGTGCATCAGGCCGGGGCCGACGAGATCGAAGTGCGTGTCCAGCTGCCTCGGGAGCAGCGCGAGCGCATAGCCACGCTGACGAGTCTGGCCGTGAGTTTACCCGATGGGCGCCAGGTGGGGCTGGATCAGGTCATGGACCTGACACACCGACAGGGCTTCGAGGCGCTGCGTCATGCCGATGGCCAACTGGCGGTGGAGATCACCGCCGAGCTGGATACGTCGGTCAGCTCGGCCGACCGGGTGCGCGAGTCGCTGTCGGCAGTGGTGTTGCCAAACCTGGCGCGGGATCACCACCTGCACTACAGCTTCGAAGGGCGAGCCGCAGACCAGCGCGAGACCCTGGCTGATATGCGTACAGGACTGCTGGTGGGGCTGGGCCTGATGTACGCCGTGCTGACCTGGGTCTTCGCTTCCTGGAGCCTGCCGCTGATCGTCATGGCGATCATTCCTTTTTCGCTGATCGGTGCCCTGCTCGGACACTGGCTAATGGGAATCGACCTGACCATCCTGTCGCTGTTCGGTTTGTTCGGGCTCTCCGGTATCGTGGTCAACAATGCCATCATTCTGGTCAGCTTCTATCGGCTGCAGCGCGACCGTGGCCTGGCCATCGATGAGGCACTCAACGAGGCAGTGGTGCAGCGAGTCCGCGCGGTTTTGCTCACCTCGCTGACCACCATCGGTGGGCTGTTGCCACTGCTGTTCGAGACCTCGCTGCAGGCCCAGTTCCTGATTCCGATGGCGGCCTCCATCGCCTTTGGGCTCGGGGTCTCGACCCTGCTGGTGCTGCTGGTGATACCGGCGCTGCTCTCCTGGCTCGAGCATGGCCGGGAGCGGTGGGCAGGGCGATACACGTCACCCGCGACGACAAACGAGGAGAGTCCACATGGAAGTCGATGAGTACCGTCGTCATGACGGCCTGGGTCTGGTGGCGCTGATTCGCCGCGGTGAAGTGAGCCAGGGTGAGGTCTTCGCGGCGGCCTGTGCTGCCATCGAGGCAGGCAACCCAAGCCTGGCGGCGGTGGTTCGCACCCGCTTCGAGCGGGCCCGGGCCGAGGGCCGGCAGACTGACCCCGCGGCACCCTTTGCCGGGGTGCCGACCCTGACCAAGGACCTGCTGATGGCGCTGGAAGGCGAGCCGCTGGCCTTCGGCAGTGCGTCTCTTGTCGACTGGAAAGCCCCGGTGGATTCGACCCTGGTCACCCGCCTGCGCGAGGCGGGTCTCTCCATTCTCGGTCAGACAGCCACGCCGGAGCTGGGGCTGATGGGAATCACCGAGCCACGTGCCTTTCCCCATCCACGCAACCCCTGGAATAAGGAGCACTCACCCGGTGGCTCAAGCGGCGGCGCGGCTGCTGCGGTGGCCGGTGGGTTGGTGCCGCTGGCCATGGCCGGCGATGGTGGCGGATCGATTCGCATCCCCGCCAGCTACTGCGGCCTTTTCGGCCTCAAGCCGTCGCGTGGACGGGTGCCACAGGGGCCGCTTCACGCTGAGGTGTGGCAGGGCGCCGTGGTGGAGCACGCCGTAACGCGCTCGGTTCGCGACAGCGCCGCGTTGCTCGATGCCATCAATGGCATGGACGAGGGTGCCCCCTATCCGGTGAGACCCGAACAGGGCTTCCTCGCCGCGCTGGAGCGCCCCCCCGGAGCGCTGCGTGTGGCGGTGTCGATGGGCGACCCGCTGGGCAAGCCGCTCGGGACTGTGCTTGATCCCCAGGTGCGCCAGGCTGTGGAGCAAGCGGCCAAGACGCTCGACAGTCTGGGGCACCACGTTGAGTGGGCTGATCCACCGGTGGATGGCGAACGACTGGCCAACGCCTATTTGACGCTCTATCTGGGCCATCTCAGCGCCGACCTGGCCTGGATCGCCCGCGAGACCGGCGTACCCGTGTCTCTCCTGAAGGTCGAGCCATCCACGCGAGCCATTGCCCGGCTGGGCCGTCACCTGCCAGTGCGCGACTATGAGCTGGCCAAGCGTGACTGGAATACGGCGGCCCGGGCAATGGGTGCGTTCCATCGTCGCTATGATGTGTTGCTGATGCCGGTTGCCGCCGCTCCCGCACCGCGCCTTGGCGAGCTCTACCCGCCGGCGTCCCAGGAACGCTTGATGTCAATGCTGGCGATACCGGGCCTCCCGGCACTGGCGCTCAAGGCTGGAATGCTCAAGCACTTGGCCAAGGATGCGCTGGCCCGTACCCCATTTACCCAACTGGCCAACCTCACCGGCCAGCCGGCCATGTCGCTGCCGCTGCACGTCACCCCGGCTGGCTTGCCGGTGGGGGTGCAAGTGATTGGTGCCATGGGTGGCGAGCGACGGCTGCTGGCGCTGGCGGCCCAGGTCGAGGCCGAGGTGCAATGGCATCGGCACCTGCCCAGGCCGCTCGAAGGCAGGTAGAATGCCCGCCATATTCCGCCGTTGCCGAGCCCTGCATGCCTGATCGCGTTTCTCCCTTCTCGTCGGCCGGCGATCGCCACTTCGACGGTCTGGCCGAGAAGTTTGCCGGCAGCCTCTATGGTGGCCCTCGCGGGGCACTGCGCCTGGCCCTGCTCGATCGCCTGCTGCCGGAAATGCTCCGCCTCGATGACCAGCCGGTGCTCGACGTGGGTGGTGGCCTGGGTCAGCTCTCGGGCTGGTTTGCCCGACGTGGCCATGCGGTCACTCTGGTCGAGCCGGCCGCCGATATGCTCGATCATGCCCGTCAGGCGCTGGCCGGGCAGCCGATCACCTTCGTCGAGGCATCGCTGCAGGCACTGCCGCAGCGTGCGGCGGGCCCCTGGCCGCTGATTGCCTGTCATGCGGTGCTGGAGTGGCTGCGCGATCCCCGGGCGGCGCTGGCCATCCTGGCAGGACACCTTGCGCCGGGAGGCCAGCTGTCGCTGATGGTGTTCAACCGCGATGCGCTGCGCATGTCCAACGTGGTGAAGGGCAATCTCGAGAAGGCGCTGGATGACCGTCTGGAGGGCACCGGCAAGCGTCAGCGGTTGACGCCGATCTCGCCGTTGACTCACGACCAGATTGAGACCTGGAGCGCAGAGAACGGCTTGACCATCGAAGCAGTAGCAGGTGTTCGAGTCTTCCACGACTACCTGCGCCACCCGCCGACCACGGAGGCCGACTGGACCCGGCTGGTGGCGCTCGAGCAGCGCTACTGCCGCACGGAACCCCACTGGCGGCTGGGCCGCTACCTGCTCTATACCCTGGTTCGCACCGATACCGCCACCTGCTCAAGGAGATCCTGATGCCTGCCGAGACCCCGGTCTGCCAGTTGCTCGAACGCCAGGACGCCGACTACCGAGCTTGGCTGTGGGTAGCGCCGCCCCGCGACGCCTGGCTCGAGGGCGCTGAGGATGGGGCAGGGCAGGGCAGCGTGCGCAGCGCCGATCATGCAGTGCTGCAAGCCTGGCGGGCCCGAGGCCTTGCGGCCAGCTCCCCCTTCGATGCTCCGGTGTCAGAAGAGCCCCCGGGAGTGGTGCTGTTCTGGCCCAAGGCCCACGCCCTGGGAGAGTGGTGGTTGCTGTGGCTTTGCGCCAACCTGCCTGCGGGAACGCGGCTGCAGCTGGTGGGGGAGAACCAGGGCGGCATCAGGCGGGTGCTCAAGGTGCTGGCGGCGCTGGGGCTGGGCTGTCGCAAGCGCGATAGCGCCCGGCGCTGTTCGCTGTTCGAGACACGCCTGGACCGTGTGGATATCGACCCGGATGCGGCCTGGTCCTCCTTCGAGGCCGAGGGACTGACCCTGGTCAGCCACCCGGGCGTGTTCGGCCACGGCAAGCTTGATGATGGCACCAGGTTGCTGCTCGAGCAGTTGCAGGATGTGCTGCCGGAAGGTGGTGCTAAGGGGCGGGGCGAGCTACTCGACATGGGGTGCGGCGACGGGGTGCTGGCAGCCTGGCTGGCGCGGCGCGGCCACAGGGTCACGGCGGTGGACGTCAATGGCTTTGCCGTCGAGGCGACCCGGCGCACCTTGATAGCCAACGACCTGCAGGGCGAGGCGCTGGCCGGCGATGTCTACTCGACCCTGGGCGAGCGGCGTTTCGAGGTCATCGTCAGCAATCCCCCGTTCCATCAGGAGCGCAGCATCGACTACGGTCCGGCCGGGCGCCTGATCCGCGAGGCGCCGGACCACCTGGTGCCGGGCGGCCAGCTCATCCTGGTGGCCAACGCCTTCCTGCCCTACCCGGATCTGCTGCAGAACGCCTTCGGCGGCTTTGAAATCCTTGCCGATGACCGGCGCTTTCGGGTCTATCGAGCCTGGGACGCCGGATCGCGGTAGGCGATATCCGTGATCACGTAGGTGGTGTCGCCGGCCGGAGCCTTCACCGTCACGTCGTCGTCCAGCGCCTTGCCCAGCAGGGCACGGGCCAAGGGTGCGTCGACGCTGATCCAGCGCTTGGCGGTATCGGTCTCGTCATGGCCGACGATGCGAATGCGCATCTCCTCGCCTTCCTCGTCTTCCAGGGTGACGAAGGCACCGAAATAGACCTTGTCGGTCGCCGCCGGCAGCCGGTCCACCACCTGTAGTTCGTCGAGCCGCTTGGTCAGGTAGCGGATCCGCGCGATGACGCGGTTGAGCTCCTTCTTGTTGTAGGTGTAGTCGGCGTTCTCGCTGCGGTCCCCCAGTGCCGCCGCCTCACCCACCTTGGCCGACAGGGCCGGACGCTTCACCCGTGAGAGATGCTCGAGAATGCCGCGCAGGCGTTCCGCCCCCTCGAGAGTGATCAGGTTGCTCTTGGGTTCCTGGCGCGGATCCTTGGCCGGGTCGCGCCAGCGGGTCATGTTGCGGCCCTTCATTCCGTTCCGCTCCTGTTTCGTCTGAGAGCCGCAACATACGCCATTCTCGCGGTGCGGGCCAAGCGGCAGCTCAGGAAACTGGAAGTTCATTCAAACGTTCGTTACATTGCATGGGCGAACCCGTCGTTTCGTTCAAGAATAACCCCAAGGAGACCGGACATGATTCGACACCATCTACTTGCCGTTGCGCTGGGCATCGGCATTGCACTGGCCCCGCTCGGCAGCGCCGTCGCCTGGGAAGGTGACGTGGAAGCGCTGAAGCAGCGCTGGGAGCAGATCAATACACAGCGCGCCGAGGGTGATCGTCGCCGTGCGTTGAAGTCGCTCGCCGACGAGGCCGAGCGCCTGGCAGAGGCCCATCCAGGGGAGGCCCAGCCGCTGATCTGGTATGGCATCATCGAGGCCTCTCATGCCCGTGAGCGCAGTGGTCTGGGCGCCCTTGGCAGTGCGCGCAGCGCCCGCGACGCCCTGGAAAAGGCCATTGAACTCGACCCGGAAGGGGGTAACGGTTCTGCCTACGTGACACTTGGGGCACTGTATGACCGCGCGCCGGGTCGTCCGGTCGGCTTCGGCAACAGCGATACCGCCGAGCAAATGTTCCAGCGTGCGCTGGAGATTCGACCGGACGGCATCGACGTGAACTTCTACTATGCCGCTTTCCTGGAGGATGAAGGTCGCCAGGCGGAGGCCCGCGAACATGCCCAGCGTGCCGTGGATGGCACGGCGCGTCCGGACCGGGAGACGTCCGACGAGGCACTGCGGGAAGAGGCAAGAGCCCTGCTGGGGACGCTTTGATCCTTTCTGCCTGACTCTTTCTTCCTCAACCCTCCTCCTGGCCCTGCCCTTCGCTGCCGTGCCGGTCGCTCTGACCGCACGGCAGTTGGCATTTCGGGCCCCGGTCATGATAATGGTCGCCATTCGTCGATTGGAGAATGGCATGCCCAACAGCCACGACCAGAACCTCGACTACGACCAGAGTCGCGAGCTCACGCTTCTCCCCGCTTTTTCGGCGGACGATGTGGAACTGCGCGAACGGCGCTGCCTGTATCAGGGCTTCTTTCGCCTGGAGGAGGTGCACCTTCGCCATCGGCTCTTCGACGGTGGCTGGAGCGGTGAGGTGGTGCGCGAGGTGCATTGCCGCCATGATGCCGTAGGGGTGCTGCTCTACGATGTGGAGCGGGATTGCGTCGTGCTGGTGGAGCAGATTCGTGCGGGTGCCTTGGCCGACCCCGTTTCGCCCTGGAAGCTCGAAGTGGTGGCAGGCCTGGTCGAAGCGGGAGAGAGCCGGGCCGAGGTGGCTCGTCGCGAGGCCATGGAGGAGGCCGGTTGCCCCGTCGACGAGGTGATCGAACTGCATACCTACTACCCTAGCCCCGGTGCCTGCGACGAGCGGGTCACCCTCTACTGTGCCCTGGTGGACTGTGGGGGCCTGGGAGGCGTGCATGGGCTCGACGAAGAGCACGAGGACATTCGTGTTCACGTGCTACCGTTTACTCAGGCTTGGGAACTCCTGCAGGCTGGCCGACTCGACAATGCCATGTGTCTTATCGCCTTTTACTGGCTGGCTGCCGAGCGAGCGTCTCTGAGAGCAAGGAGGTAGCGTGGCAAGAACCGCCTATGTGACCGATCTAAAGGGCCTGCAGGGTGAATGCAGTGCCAACTACCTGCGCCTGACCCGGCTGCTGGGCGACCTGGGCGCGGGTGAAACCCGACAGCTGGAGCTGACAGGGCAGAACGGCCGCTTCGGCACCCTGCATCTTGAGATACTCGAGCAGGCGCCCTATACCACCATGGCGCGGGTGACCCAGAGCGGCCTCATGGAGGGGCTCATCGAGCCACCGCGCATGCGGGTGCATCTCTATCATGATGTGCGCATGGCCGAGGTCACCGATTTTCAGCGCGAACGCCACTTCGACGGCCGCTACCGCTACCCCAACCTGCGCATGTTCCAGCCCGACGAAAAACTGCAGCTCAATCGCTTCCTTGGAGAGTGGCTGGCCCATGGCCTGGCGCACGGCCACCCCGCCGACCTGCCCGAGCTGCCTTGAAGAGGGCGTTACCTTGATGTGCGAGCTGCCCTGATGCGTATCGTCCAGATCACCGACTGCCACCTCCATGCCGATCCCCGGGCACGCTCCCGGGCCGGCTTCCCCTTGCGCCAACTCGAGGCGGTGGTGAACGCCGCCATCGGTGAGCATCCCGACCTGGTGCTGGTCACCGGCGATATCAGCCAGGATGAGACCTTGGCCTCCTATGAGCTGGCCCATGGGTTGCTGTCGCGGCTGGATTGCCCCTGGTTCTGGCTGGCCGGCAACCACGACCAGCCCCAGTTGATGGAGCCGGTCAAGGCCATCCATCGGGAGGTCGACCTCGGCGGTTGGCGCCTGTTGACGGTGGATACCAGCGTGCCTGGCCAGGCCCATGGCGAGATCGGGGAAACGCGTCTTGCCGAGCTGGTCGAGCAGTTGGTAGCGGACGACCGGCCTACGCTGCTGGCGATGCATCATCCGCCGCTTGTCCTGGGCTCGGAATGGCTCGATGCCATCGGGCTAAAGGATCGCGACGCCCTATGGCAGACGCTGGCCGACTTTCCCCAGGTAAGAATGATCCTCTGCGGTCACATTCACCAGGCGCTGGCCAGCCATCGGCAGGGAGTGGCCATCTACGGTACCCCCTCCACGACCGACCAGTTCCTGCCTGGCTCGGCTGATTTCGCCATCGACGAGGCCTCTCGTCCCGGCTATCGCATCGTGGACCTGACCGACGGCGAGTGGCTGACCTGGGTGGAGCGTGTCGACCTCTGATAGCGTAGCGTTATTCGTATATCGACTAAAAAGATAGGCAATCATTCTTTTACGTTATTATGGTTCCGGCGTTAATCTGTGTCGCATGATCCTTCTTGCCCTTAGTCATGCGAGGTACCCGGGCCGATGACCAGTCTTCATGCACCCGCACGCGAGCCGGCCGCCCAGGCTGCCGGAGCGGAGCAAGCGTCTCTTTCGCCCCAGCGCCTGACCCATCTCCAGCAGTTGGAAGCCGAGTCCATCCATATCATTCGCGAGGTGGCCGCCGAGTTTGCCAACCCGGTGATGATGTATTCCATCGGCAAGGACTCCTCGGTGATGCTGCACCTGGCGCGCAAGGCCTTCTATCCCGGCCCGCCGCCGTTTCCGCTGCTGCACGTGGACACCACCTGGAAGTTCCGCGAGATGATCGAATTCCGCGATCGCATGGCGGCTGAGGTGGGCATGGAGCTGCTGGTGCATACCAACGAAGAGGGGCGTGCCGCCGGCATCAATCCCTTCGACCACGGTTCCAGCGGCTATACCGACGTGATGAAGACCGAGGCCCTCAAGCAGGCGCTGAACAAGTATGGCTTCGATGCCGCCTTCGGCGGTGCTCGCCGGGATGAGGAGGCGAGCCGTGCCAAGGAGCGCGTGTTCTCCTTCCGCGACAAGTTTCACCGCTGGGACCCCAAGAACCAGCGGCCGGAGCTGTGGAACCTCTACAACGCCCGCATCAACAAGGGCGAGTCGATCCGCGCCTTTCCGCTCTCCAACTGGACCGAGCTGGACATCTGGCAGTACATCCATCTTGAGCAGATTCCCATCGTGCCGCTCTACTTCAGCGCCCCGCGCCCGGTCGTCGAGCGAGACGGCATGCTGGTGATGGTCGACGACGAGCGCATGCCGCTGGCCGAGGGAGAAGTGCCTGAGGAGAAGTGGGTGCGCTTCCGTACCCTGGGCTGCTATCCGCTCACCGGCGCAGTGGAGTCGAAGGCAGCCACCCTGCCCGAGATCATCCAGGAGATGCTGCTGACCCGTACCAGCGAGCGCAGCGGCCGTGCCATCGACCACGACCAGGCCGGCTCCATGGAGAAGAAGAAGCGCGAGGGGTACTTCTAATGTCACACCAATCCAACCTGATAGCCGAAAACATCGAGCAGTACCTTCACGAGCACGAGAACAAGGACCTGCTGCGCTTCATCACCTGCGGCAGCGTCGACGACGGCAAGTCGACCCTGATCGGTCGGCTGTTGCATGACTCCAAGATGATCTTCGACGACCACCTGGCGGCGATCACCCGGGATTCGAAGAAGAGCGGTACCACCGGCGATGCCGTGGACCTGGCGCTGCTGGTCGACGGGTTGCAGTCGGAGCGGGAGCAGGGCATCACCATCGACGTGGCCTACCGCTTCTTCTCCACCGACAAGCGCAAGTTCATCATTGCCGATACCCCGGGCCACGAGCAGTACACCCGCAACATGGCCACCGGCGCCTCCAACGCCAGCCTGGCGATCATCCTGATCGACGCCCGCTACGGGGTGCAGACCCAGACCCGTCGGCACAGCTTCATCGCCGACCTGCTGGGGATCAAGCACCTGCTGATTGCGGTCAACAAGATGGATCTGGTGGGCTTCGAGGAAGCACGATTCAACGAGATCGTCGCCGACTATCGTCGCTTCGCCGAGCAACTGTCGGCCAGCGACATCCGCTTCGTGCCGATCTCGGCGCTGGAAGGCGACAACGTGGTCAATCGCAGCGACCGCTCGCCCTGGTATGCCGTCGACGGCGAGCCCGGCCCGGCCCTGCTGGAGCTGCTGGAAACCGTCGAGGTGTCTCGGGATCGCAACGTGGTCGACCTGCGCTTTCCGGTGCAGTACGTCAACCGCCCGAACCTGGATTTCCGCGGCTATGCCGGTACCCTCGAAGCGGGGGTGCTGCGTCCCGGGCTTGCGGTCAAGGTACTGCCCTCGGGCAAGACCAGCCGCGTCGAGCGGGTCGTTACCTTCGACGGCGATCTGGAAGCCGCCTGGCCGGGCCAGGCGGTTACCGTCACCCTGGAAGACGAGCTCGATATCTCCCGTGGGGACTGGATCGTCGCCGAGGATGCCGATATCGCCCTGTCGAACAGTTTCGATGCCGATATCGTCTGGATGCACGAGCAGCCCCTGGCGCCGGGCCGTCAGGTGGACATTCGCCTGGCGGGGCGCTCGGTCTCCGGACAGATACGCACCATTCATCACCAGGTGGACGTCAACACCCTGGAGCGACACGGCACCGATCAGCTCGAGCTCAATGCCATCGCTCGCTGTCGCGTCGAGCTGACCGCCGAGGTGGCCCTTGACCCCTATGCGCAGAGCCCCGGCACCGGCAGCTTCATCGTCATCGATCGGCTGACCAACGTCACCGTGGGGGCGGGGATGATTCGCTCCATTGTGAAAGACGATGCCAAGCAGGGCAGTGAGGTCGACTGGGCGGCCTTCGAGGCGGACCTCAACGCACTGGTGCGCAAGCACTTCCCGCACTGGGAGGCGAAGGACGTGCGCAACCTGCTGACACGCTGATCGCGGTATCCTGCTGTCTACGACGCCCTGCTAATACTATTTTCGAAGCCCTGTTAATATACGGGGCTTCGTTTTTCGGCTGTCGATTCGCTTTTCCATCCTGCACCAGGGATTTTTATGCCACCCAACGCCGTCCCCCATGATGTTCCCTTCCGCGAGGCGGTGCATGTCTGGCTGCGTATCGCTCTGCTGAGCTTCGGCGGACCCGCGGGGCAGATCGCGGTCATGCACCGTATCCTGGTGGAAGAGAAGAAGTGGATCGGCGAGAACCGTTTCCTGCACGCCTTGAACTACTGCATGCTGCTGCCCGGCCCCGAGGCGCAGCAACTGGCGATCTACATCGGCTGGCTGATGCATCGCACCCGGGGTGGCCTTCTGGCGGGCACTCTCTTCGTGCTGCCGGGGTTCATTGCCATCCTGGCACTCAGTTACCTCTATGCGGCACTGGGCAACGTGGGCCTGGTCGAAGGGCTCTTCTTCGGCCTCAAGGCGGCGGTACTGGCCATCGTGGTCAACGCCGTGGTACGGATCGGCAAGCGGGCCTTGAAGAACAACGTGATGCTGGGCATTGCCGCCGCGGCCTTCGTGGCTATCTTCTTTCTCGATATCGCCTTCCCCCTGATCATCGTTACCGCCGCCCTGATCGGCTACTTCGGTGGTCGGGCGGGCTCGCCGCTGTTCCAGGTAGGGGGCGGCCATGATGCCAACGGGGAGAAGGGGCTTGCCGACAGTGAGTCGCTGCTCGGCGAGCAGTTGCCGGATCATGCTCGCGTCAATCGGGCCTGGTCGCTCAAGGTCTCGGCCACCTTCCTTTCCCTGTGGCTCACCCCGGTGCTGCTGCTCATTGCCGTGCTGGGCTTCGACAGTGTCTTTACCCAGATCGCCACCTTCTTCAGCCAGATGGCCGTGGTCACCTTCGGCGGTGCCTACGCGGTGCTGAGCTACGTGGCCCAGGCGGCGGTTCAGAACTATGGCTGGCTAGCCCCGGGGGAGATGCTCGACGGGCTGGGCATGGCCGAGACCACCCCCGGCCCCCTGATCCAGGTGGTGCAGTTCGTCGGCTTCATGGGTGCGTTTCGCGACGCCGGCACCCTGGACCCCTGGGTTGCGGCGACTTTTGCCGCGGTACTGACCACCTGGGTGACCTTCGTACCCTGTTTCCTGTGGATATTCCTCGGTGCGCCCTACGTGGAGCGGTTGCGCGACAATGCCGCCCTGAGCGGCGCGATGACGGCGATCACCGCCGCCGTGGTGGGTGTGGTGCTCAACCTGGCGGTGTGGTTCGGCATCCATGTGGTATTCGGCGAAGTGGGGGAGTGGCGCGGGGCGGGCCTGCGGCTGCTGATTCCCGACCTGGCCACCCTGGATCCATTGGCCCTGCTGCTCTCTGCCGGGGCCATGCTGGCGATATTCCGTTTCAAGCTGGGCATGCTCAAGGTGCTGGGCGCGTGTGCGCTGCTGGGTATGGTGTTTTCCCTGCTGAGTTAGGGAAACACTGCACAGATGCCTGCGCGAGCGAATCGCTGCGTTGTAAGGACATACCGTGGCGGGACGCCGTCTTGCTTGAACTTGGAACGCAATGCTCCACACTGACCAGTACGCCTTCCGGTTTATGGGCAGGGCCAGGTACATAGTACAGGCATGCAAGGACGGGGCTACAGGCGCAGGACGACACGGGCAGGACAAGGAGAGCCATCATGCTGGTCAATGAGATCGAGACGAAATCACGGTGTGGCCTCCTGTTCGGGGCTGCCTGATGACTCGCCAACGGCCGTCGAGACTATTGCGTCGTCTGCTACGCGCCATCGCCAGGCCGATGAAGAGCGACCGAGGCCGTGGCGGTCCCGTGGTGCATCCCTACCGTGGCTATGGCTCCACCCGCGAGGCGTTCCTGATGGGGCGTGTCTTCCGACAGACCAGGCTGGGGCGTGTCATTCCTCGCTATGGCGCCATGCGTGATGTCGCCGATGTGGCGCGTCGCATCGTCAGGCGAGGGTTGCCCGATGTGGAGGTACACGTCACCCTCGGTGGCAACGACATCACCGTGATCACAGATCATGAGGGCTATTTCAACGCGAAGCTCTCCTTGCATGAGCCGCTGCCGCTGAACACCTCCTGGCATCGCGCCGACCTTCACGTCGTGACCCATGACGGGGCGGAGCCCATCCACAGCTTCACCGATGTCTATATCCCTCCGGATGACACCGACCTGTTGGTGATCAGCGATATCGACGATACGGTGATGTATACCGGCGTGGCCGACAAGCTGCGCATGCTATACCGGCTGTTCGTCAAGCCGGCCCACCAGCGTACCGCATTTCCCGGCGTGGCTGCCCTCTATCAGGCGCTCTATGTCGGCCAGAGTGAAGAGGCTCGCCGCCCGATCCTGTATGTCTCGCGGGGCCCCTGGAGCATCTACGAAATGCTCGAGGAGTTCTTCCAGATGAATGACATACCGGTGGGGCCGATCCTGTTCCTGCGTGAGTGGGGGATCACCTGGCGAAGGCCCTGGCCGCGCCGCGCCGAAGAGCACAAGTACGCCTTGATAACCCGAATGCTGGATCTCTTTGACGACTTGCCCTGCGTACTGATTGGTGACAGCGGTCAGCATGATCCCGAAGTCTATACCCGGATCGTCAAGGAGCATCCCGGGCGGGTAAAGGCCATCTACATCCGCCGTGTCGATAGCCATGCTGACCGCGAGCGCGCCATCGATGATCTGCGTCAGGAGATCGCCCATACCGACTGCGAACTGATGCTTGCTGCCGATAGCATGGCCATGGCGGAGCATGCTTGTGAACGGGGGTTTATCTCCGAGAGCGGCTTGCAGGCGGTTCGCCGGGATTCCCGCGAAGAGACGAGTTGATGCTGATATTGCCTGTGCTTCCCTCTGCACCGTGAAACCCGCTCTGGTAGGCTTGGTCTAATCCTGAACTGCCGTGATCTGCCCTGCCGGAGTGAGACCCCCGATGATCGTCCTGCTGATCGCCATGCTGCTGGCCATCTTCCTGCTTCCCAATGCCTGGGCCAAGTGGGTGTTGGCACGTCACTCCCGAGGCCGGGACGACTATCCCGGTACCGGCGCCGAGCTGGCCGAACACCTGCTGCGGCGGATGGGCGTCGAGGGAGTTCAGGTGGAGCTGACCGAGCAAGGCGATCATTACGACCCAGAAGCGCGGCGGGTACGGCTTTCACGTGATCATTACGAAGGACGTTCCCTCACTGCCGTGACGGTGGCGGCCCATGAGGTGGGGCATGCGATCCAGCACCATCAGGGCTATGCGCCGCTGATCGCCCGAGCTCGCCTGGTGGGCGTGGCACAGAAGGCCGAGAAGATCGGCGCCCTGCTGATGATGGCAGCACCCTTCCTGTTCATCCTTACCCGACTTCCCGGTGGCCTGGCCATCGTCATAGCCATGGCGGTGATCAGCTTCGGTACGGCGGCTCTGGTTCACCTGGTGACCCTGCCGGTGGAATTCGATGCCAGTTTCCAGCGCGCCTTGCCCCTGCTCAAGGACTACGTCCCGCCCTACGACATGCCCGGCGCCCGCCATGTGCTGACCGCCTGTGCCTTCACCTACGTGGCGGCATCGCTGGCGAGTATTCTGAACCTGGGGCGCTGGCTGGTGATACTGAGGCGCTAGGGAGATTGCTCAGGGTCATTGTAGATATAAGCGCCGCTCGAGGCTGTTTCGGAGAGGTTCTCGGGCCTCCACTCCGGCCTGTCCCCGGCGCCGCACACCTACCTTGGCCGGTTGGCCATGACCACCGCCCGGCGCGGTGCGGGGTAACCCTCGCGGGTCCTTGACGGGTCCTCGGGGTCGAGGAAGTCGGCCAGCGACTGGAAGGTCATCCACTCGGTGGCGCGCTGCTCGTCGAGGGTGGTGGCGGCTTCGTCGACGACCCGCACGTTAATGAGCCCGCAGCGTTCGAGCCAATGGCACAGCGCCTTGGAAGAGGGCAGGAAGTAGACGTTGGGCATGGCGGCGTAGCGCTCGCCGGGTAGCAGTACGGTGGTCTCGTCGCCCTGCACCACCAGCGTTTCCAGCACCAGTTCGCCGCCGGGGCGCAGGGTGTCCTTCAACTGCAGCAGGTGCTCCAGCGGTGAAGGGCGGTGATAGAGCACGCCCATGGAGAACACCGTGTCGAAGAAGCCGAGTCCTTCCGGTACGTCTTCGATGCCTACCGGCAGGAAGTGAGTGCGGCCTTGGTCGGCATCTCCGACGAAGTGCCGCAGCGCCTGGAACTGGTAGTAGAAGCGCGGCGATGGGTCGATCACCAGCACGAAGGCAGCCCCCGCGCCGGTCATGCGCCAGGCGTGGTAGCCGCTGCCGCCGCCGACGTCGAGCACCCGCCGGCCGGTCAGAGGGGCCAGGTGAGGCGCTACTCGTTGCCATTTCCAGTCGGAGCGCCATTCGGTGTCGATAGGAATGCCGACCAGTGAGTAGGGGCCCTTACGCCACGGCATCAGCTTTCTGAGCAGGTTCTCGCACTGGCGGCGCTGTGAATCGGGAAGGTTGCAGTCGACCGTGACGGTATCGGCATCCAACTGGACGACGCGCGCCTCGGGCAGGGCGGGCAGCTTGGAGACAGCCTTCTCCCAGGCCGGCAGGTCGCCGTAGCGCTTGCGGTCGAGTCCTTTGGCCAACTGTCCCGGCAGGCGGGCGAGCCAGGTCTCCAGGCCCTGGTCGACGAAGGCGTGATAGAGCGGCCGCTGTTCGACGGGAATCGCCACCTCAGGCCTCCTTGAATGCGATCAGGGAGGCGAAGTTGAGGTACTGGAACCAGGTCAGCGAACGCGAGAAGCCGGCCCGGGCGAGGCGGTCATGGTGGGCATCGAGGCTGTCCGGTACCAGCACGTTCTCCAGCGCGTTGCGCTTCTGGCTGATCTCCAGGTCGCTATAGCCGTTGGCGCGCTTGAAGTCGTGGTAGCGCTCCACGCGCCAGGCGTTGTCCTGCTCGTCCAGGTCGACCACCTTCTCGGAAAGCACCAGCACTCCGCCGGGCTCCAGTGCCTCATGGAGCCGGGCGATCACGGCGTCCCGGTCTTCGCGGGGAAGGAACTGCAGGGTGAAGTTGAGTACGATCATCCCCGAGGGCCGATAGTCTAGGGTGCGGATGTCCCCCTCGGCGACCTCGATGGCATGACCGGGACATTCGGCCGCCAGGGTCTCGCGGGCCCGCGCCACCATGGCCGGTGAGAGATCCACCGCGGTGAGCCGGAAGGCATCGGGCGGCAGTTGGCCGGCCAGGGCCAGGCTCGCCGCGCCCAGCGAGCAGCCGAGATCATAGACATGGGCGCCGTGGCGCAGGTGGCGCTGGGCGATAAGCCCCAGCATCCCCAGGATCTGGCCGTAGCCGGGCACCGAGCGGCGGATCATGTCGGGAAAGCAGGCGACGACCTGTTCATCGAAGGAGAAGCGTGCGACCCGGTCCAGGGGTGTGGAAAAGATCGCGTCACGGTAAGATGCATCACTCATGGGGCATGCCGGAAAGTGCAGGTTGGCCACTATGTTACGCGTGTCGTAGGCTGGCTGCATCAATGGACGACAATGAACACGGAGGATTCACATGAGCCATTCCCCCATCGATCGGACGGCCGCTTGGGAAGTGTTGGCGGGACATGCGGGAGAGATGCGCAAGCGCCATCTGCATGAGCTGTTCGAGGATTCTCAGCGGGGCCGGACCTTCACAAGGAAGGCGGCGGGCCTGACCTTGGATCTCTCCAAGCAGCGCTGGTCCGAAGCGACCTTGGAACGGCTGCTCGACCTGGCCCGTGAGGCTGGCGTCCCGGAAGCCATCGAGGCGTTGCTTGCCGGAGAACGCGTCAATGTCAGCGAGAATCGACCAGCCCTTCACACGGCGCTACGTTTGCCAAGCGATGCCTCACTGGTGGTGGAAGGGGAGGACCTGGTACCCGGCGTGCATGCCACCCTGGCTAAGCTCGAAGCCATGGTAGAGCGCTTTCACACTCGCCAGTGGCGAGGCGCTACCGGTCATCCGATCCACGATGTGGTCAACCTCGGGGTCGGTGGGTCGGATCTTGGACCCTTGATGGTGACCCACGCTCTGGCTGACTATCGACCCGCCGATGCCGCCCATATCGATGTGCATTTCGCCTCGACCATGGATGGCTCCCAGCTGGTCGACTACCTGAGCCGCTTCAACCCCGAGACCACCCTTTTCGTGATCTCCTCAAAATCCTTTACCACCATCGATACGCTTTCCAACGCTCGTACCGCCCGTGACTGGCTGCTGTCGCGGCTGGTGCGCGACGGTAATGGCGGCGTGGACGAAGCGATGGTGATGCGCCAGCATTTCATCGGCGTCTCGGCAAAGCCCGAGAAGATGAGCGAATGGGGTATAGCCGAGGCCAATCAGCTCGAGTTCTGGGAGTGGGTGGGGGGGCGCTATTCGTTATGGGGCGCCATCGGCCTGCCCATCGCCCTGGTGGTCGGCATGGCTCACTTCCGTGACTTCCTCGCCGGTGCCCATGCCATGGACCGTCATTTCGCCGGAGCGCCTCTCGCCGACAACCTGCCGGTGCTGCTGGCCCTGGCGGGCATCTGGAACGTCAACTTCCTTGATATCCGTGCCCACTCGATCCTGCCCTACGACGGCCGGCTGGAGTATTTCGCCGCCTATCTCGAGCAACTGGAGATGGAGTCCAACGGCAAGTCGGCGACCCATGATGGCCGCGAGGTGGCTTATTCGACCTGCCCGGTGCTCTGGGGGCAGCTTGGCCCCAACGCGCAGCACGCCTTCTACCAGCTGCTGCACCAGGGCACCCAGCCGGTGGTCTGCGACTTCATCGCCCCGCTGCGGCGCTATGACGACGTCGCCGAACCGGAGACCCGAGAGCATCTCAAGTCGCAGCACCGCCTGACGCTCGCCAACTGCTTCGCCCAGTCGAGGCTCCTGATGCTGGGTGATGACGCCATCGACGAGCCGGGAGAACGACCCGGCCACAAGCGCTACCGGGGCAATCAGCCCTCCACCACGCTGCTGCTCGACCGCCTGTCCCCCGCCACCCTGGGAGCCCTGATCGCGCTGTATGAGCACAAGGTGTACGTGCAGGCGACGATCTGGGGGATCAATCCCTTCGATCAGTGGGGCGTCGAGCTTGGCAAGCAGATCGCTGGCGAGACCGAGGAGATCCTGGCCAATCACGCCGGTGGCGAACATATGGACGCTTCCACCCGGGCCCTGGTCGCGGCCGTCTGGCAGGCGGAAGCGGATGATGCGAGTCGTGACGAACGCTGAGGCGGAAGATGAAACATTCGATGAGACGAAAGTGAAACTGGCAATGCATACAGGTATTTGGGTATGCTGAGTGCGCCGAAGCGCAGGTCTAGTGCCAGCGGTGTACTCTACCTCCATGGTTTCAACAGCGGCGTTGGCTCACCCAAGGCGGCGCTGGTGCGCTTGGCCTGCAAGGCATTGGGGCTGCGCTGCGAGACGCCCCAGCTGCCGCACCGGCCGGCGGCCGCCTATCGACTCGCCGAGGCACGACTCGGCGAGCTGGGGCCCAATCCGCTGGTGGCAGGCAGCTCCATGGGTGGGTTCCTGGCCACCTGCCTGGCCGAGCGCCATGACCTGCCCGCCGTAGTGATCAACCCGGCGGTGCGGCCGGTGCGCCTGGTGACGGGCTGGGTCGATGAGGTCTTCGTCAACGCGCATACCGGCGAGCGCTTTGCCATCGAGTCGAGCCACCTCGAGGAACTGGCGAGCCTGACACCGCTGTCGGTCTCGCCCGAGCGCTATCTGCTGCTGCTGGGGACGGCCGACGAGAGCCTCGACCCGGCGGACGCCTTCGATCTCTACCGCGGTGCCCGGACCATACTGCACCCCGGTGGCGATCATGCCTTCGGCATGCTGGCAGAGTATCTTCCAGCGATTCTCGCCCACGGTGGCCACCGCCTGGAGCCCGGGCGCATTTCCGATCAGGATCTGGATATGGACGACGCATGACACAGTACAGCGCCAGCTCAATCGAAGTACTCTCCGGCCTCGACCCGGTGCGCAAGCGCCCCGGCATGTATACCGACACTACCCGCCCCAACCACCTGATCCAGGAAGTGATCGACAACAGCGTCGACGAGGCGCTGGAGGGGCATGCCCGGGAAGTGACCGTTCGGCTGCTGGAGGATGGCGGCATCGAGGTCAGCGACGACGGCCGAGGTATGCCCATCGACATGCATCCCGAACACGGCGTTACGGGGATCGAACTGATCCTGACCCGGCTCCATGCCGGCGGCAAGTTCTCCCAGTCCAGCTACCGTTTCTCCGGTGGCCTGCACGGGGTCGGGGTCTCGGTGGTCAATGCCCTGTCGCGCCGCCTTGAAGTCGAGGTACTCCGCGACGGCAGCCGGCACGCCATGGCCTTCGAGCATGGCGAGAAGGTGTCGGAGCTGGCGGTGACAGGCAGCGTGGCCAAGCGGGTCACGGGTACCATCGTGCGCTTCTGGCCCGACCTCAGCTATTTCGACAGCCCCCGACTGGCCATGGGCCGGCTCCAGCACCTGCTGCGGGCCAAGGCAGTGCTCTGCCCGGGGCTGAAGGTCACCCTGGTCGAGGCCGACGGTGCCGAGAGCGTCTGGCAGTACGAGGATGGCCTGCGCGACTACCTGGCCCAGGCCACCGATGGCTACGAGGTGCTGCCGGCCTCGCCGCTGATCGGCCATTTCGCCGACGACGAGCAGGCGGTGGACTGGGCGATCCAGTGGCTGCCCGAGGGCGGCGAGCCACTGATGGAAAGCTACGTCAACCTGATCCCCACGCCCCAGGGCGGCACCCACGTCAATGGCCTGCGTTCGGGGCTGCTCGATGCCCTGCGCGAGTTCTGCGAATACCGCAGCCTGCTGCCGCGGGGCGTCAAGCTCACCGCCGACGATCTCTGGGAGCGCGTCTCCTACGTGCTGTCGGTGAAGATGCTCGATCCCCAGTTCGCCGGCCAGACCAAGGAGCGCCTGTCGTCGCGCACCGTGGCGGCCTTCGTTGCCGGGGTGGTCAAGGATGCCTTCTCGCTGTGGCTCAACCACCACGTCGACCAGGCCGAGGCGCTGGCCGAGCTGGTGATCAACGCCGCCCAGCGGCGCCAGAAGAGCGCCAAGAAGGTGGCGCGCAAGAAGGTCACCTCGGGCCCGGCTCTGCCGGGCAAGCTGGCCGACTGCTCCGGACAGGACCCGGCCCAGGGCGAGCTGTTCCTGGTGGAGGGGGACTCCGCCGGGGGCAGTGCCAAGCAGGCACGCAACCGCGAGACCCAGGCGATCCTGCCGCTGCGCGGCAAGATCCTCAATACCTGGGAGGTCGAGTCCCACGATATCTACGGCTCCCAGGAGGTCCACGACATCGCAGTGGCGGTGGGGATGGACCCGGGCAGCGACGATCTCTCCAAGCTGCGCTACCACAAGATCTGCATTCTCGCCGATGCGGACTCCGACGGTCTGCATATCGCCACCCTGCTGTGTGCGCTCTTCGTGCGTCACTTCCCCACGCTGGTGGACGCCGGCCATGTCTACGTGGCCATGCCGCCGCTCTACCGCATCGACCTGGGCAAGGAGGTTCACTATGCCCTGGACGAGAGCGAGAAGGCGGCGATCCTGCGGCGCCTGGAGGGCAAGCGCGGCACGGTGAACGTGCAGCGCTTCAAGGGGCTGGGCGAGATGAGCCCGCTGCAGCTGCGCGAGACCACCATGGCGGTGGAGACCCGGCGCCTGGTGCAGCTCACCCGCGAAGTCGGCGACGGCACCATGGAGATGATGGACATGCTGCTGGCGAAGAAACGTGCCGGTGACCGCAAGAGCTGGCTCGAAGACTATGGCAACCTAGCGGACATAGAGGTCTAGCACCAAGGGCGAGTGGCGCCGGGGACAGGCCGCAGCGGAGGTCATTTGCCATGGATGGCAAATGTAGCGCCCAGGGATGGGTCCACAGCGCCTCCGCGAAGGCCTGTCCCCGGAAAAGCCACGGGTGTAGCAGACAACGATTCCTGAACCCTGACCACGGGCTTATCGTATGACCATGGATATCCAGGTGGCGGAGGGCGACGTCGAACGCCTCTCGCTGCGCGAATACACCGAGAAGGCGTACCTCGACTACTCGATGTACGTGATCCTCGACCGGGCGCTGCCGCATATCGGCGACGGCATGAAGCCGGTGCAGCGGCGCATCATCTATGCCATGCGCGAGCTGGCGCTGGGTGCCAACGCCAAGTACAAGAAGTCGGCGCGTACCGTCGGCGATGTGCTGGGCAAGTTCCATCCCCACGGCGACAGCGCCTGCTACGAGGCGATGGTCTTGATGGCCCAGCCGTTCAGCTACCGCTACCCGCTGGTGGACGGCCAGGGCAACTGGGGTAGCCCCGACGATCCCAAGTCCTTCGCCGCCATGCGCTACACCGAGGCGCGGCTGTCCAAGTTCGCCGAGGTGCTGCTCGCCGAACTGGGCCAGGGCACCGTCGACTGGACCCCCAACTTCGACGGCACCATGAACGAGCCGGTGGTGCTACCGGCGCGGCTGCCCCATGTGCTGCTCAACGGCGGTACCGGCATCGCCGTGGGCATGGCCACCGATATACCGCCGCACAACGTCAGCGAAGTGGTCGAGGCCACCTGTCACCTGCTGCGTAACCCGGATGCCACCACGGCGGACCTGATCGAGTTCCTGCCGGCCCCTGATTTCCCCTCCAAGGCTGAGATCATCACGCCCCGTGCCGACCTGCGCAAACTCTACGAGTGCGGCCGTGGCTCGGTGAAGCTGCGGGCACGCTACGTCCTCGAGGAGGGAAAGGTGGTTGTCACCGCGCTGCCCTACCAGGTCAGCGGCTCCAAGATCCTGGAGCAGATCGCCGCCCAGATGAACGCCAAGAAGCTGCCCATGGTGGCGGACCTGCGCGACGAATCGACCCACGAGGACCCGACACGGCTGGTGATCGAGCCGCGCTCCAACCGGGTCGATATCGAGGCACTGATGGCGCACCTGTTCGCCACCACCGATCTCGAGAAGAACATCCGCGTCAATCTCAATGTCATCGGCCTCGACGGCCGGCCGCGGGTGATGCCGCTGCCCGACATGCTCGGCGAGTGGCTGCGTTTTCGCCGCGCCACGGTCCGCCGGCGCCTGGAGCATCGCCTGGGCAAGGTGGAAGACCGGCTGCACATCCTCGAGGGCCTGCTGGCGGCCTATCTCAATCTCGACGAGGTGATTCGCATCATCCGCGAGGAGGATGAACCCAAGGCCGAGCTGATGCGTGCCTTCGCACTCACCGATCGCCAGGCCGAAGCGATACTCGAGCTGCGCCTGCGCCACCTGGCCAAGCTCGAGGAGATGAAGATCCGTGGCGAGCAGGATGCCCTGGAGGAGGAGCGCAAGCGCCTGCAGGAACTGCTCGGCAACGAAGCCGCACTGACCGACCTGATCGAGGAGGAGATCCGCGAGGCGGGGCGTGAGCACGGGGATGCGCGGCGTGCGCCGATCGTCGAGCGTGAGGAATCCCGGGCGCTGTCCGAGGTCGAGCTGATGGGTGCCGACCCCATCACCGTGGTGCTCTCCGAGAAGGGCTGGATTCGTGCCGCCAAGGGACATGACATCGACCCCGAAGGGCTCTCCTACAAGTCCGGCGACAGCTTTGCGCTGGTGGCCCGGGGCAAGACGAATCAGCCGCTGGTATTGCTCGACGACACGGGACGAGCCTATACCCTGGCGGCCCACAACCTGCCCAGCGCCAGGAGCCAGGGCGAGCCGGTGACCGGACGGGCGAATGTCGTCGCGGGAGCCCACATGGCCGGGGTCATGCTGGCCCCGCCGACCACCCGCTATCTGCTCGCGTCCGATGGCGGCTACGGTTTCGTGGCGCGCCTCGAAGATCTGACCGGCAAGAACAAGTCGGGCAAGTCGGTGCTCTCGGTACCCAAGGGCTGCAGCGTAATGCCACCGGTACAGGTGCCGGAGGGGGAGGGCTGCTACGTGGCGGCGGTATCCAACGAAGGGCGCCTGCTGCTCTTCCCGCTCGACCAACTGCCCGAGATGGCCAAGGGCAAGGGCAACAAGATGATCGATATCCCCGGCGCCCGCGCCGCTCGCCGCGAGGAGCTGGTTCGCGATATCACCTTGCTGCCGGCAGGAGCCGCGCTGGTGATCCATTCCGGCAAGCGCAAATTGACGCTCAAGGCCGCCGAACTGGATTACTATCGTGGTGAGCGTGGCCGGCGCGGCAGCAAGCTGCCCCGTGGCCTGCAGAAGGTCGATAGGCTGGAAAGCTCGGCAGACTAAAGCCATAACCTGACGGCCAGGGGCAGGTCGAAGAAGAGGTCATTTGCCATGGATGGCAAATGTAGCGCCCAGGGATGGGTTCACAGCGCTTCCTCGAAGGCCTGGCGCCGAAAGCCGTCCTATCAGCGTATCCTGAGGCATGCATGACACGACGACTGCTGATTCGCGCCACCGGCGCGGCACGACCCGGCCAGCTGGCCGGCCTGGGCCAGGCCATGGCGCGCAGTGGCGCACGGCTGCTCGATATCAACCAGAGCGTGACCTTCGGCATGGTCTCGCTGGAGGCGCTGGTCGGGCTCGACCAAGATAGCGACCTGGAGAGCGCACTGAGCGCCGCCGGTGACACCCTGGGCCTCGAGGTCCAGGCGATCCAGGTCAGCGCCGAGGATTACCAGCGCTGGAGTGTCCAGGCCAGCGAACCGCGGCTGATCCTGACCCTGCTGGCGCCCCACCTGCCGGCGGGAATCCTGGCCGAGGTGGGAGCGCTGACCGCCGAGCATGACCTGACCGTGGAGCTGATTCACCGTCTCTCCGGCCGTGAGCCGTTGGACGGTGGCGTCCCCCGGGATCACCACACCCAGGGCGCCTGCGTCGAGTGCTGGCTGCGCGGCGAAGAAGTGGATCTTGACGCGCTGCGCGAGAAGGCGCTGGCACTGGGTGCCATGCATGGCGTCGACATCGCCATCCAGGAGGACTCCATCTGGCGCCGCCATCGCCGCCTGGTCTGCTTCGACATGGATTCGACCCTGATCAAGGCCGAGGTGATCGACGAGCTGGCGCGCCGCCATGGCGTCTACGACGAAGTGGCCGAGATCACCGAGCGCGCCATGCGCGGGGAGCTGGACTTTCAGCAGAGCTTCCGCGAGCGCATGGCCAAGCTCAAGGGCCTCGACGAGACCGTGCTCGCCGAGATCGCCGATACCCTGCCGATGATGGATGGCGTCGAGCGGCTGATGTACCACCTCAAGCGGCTGGGCTATCGCACGGTGATCCTGTCCGGCGGCTTCACCTACTTCGCCAGGCACCTGCAGGAGAAGCTCGGCTTCGACGAGGTGCATGCCAATGAACTGCTGATCGAGAACGGCAAGGTGACCGGCGAGGTGCTCGAACCGATCCTCGATGCCAATCGCAAGGCCGCCCTCCTGCGGGAGATCGCCGAACGCGAAGGCCTGACCCTGGAGCAGACCATCGCCGTGGGCGATGGCGCCAACGACCTGAAGATGCTGGCCACCGCGGGGCTGGGCATCGCCTTTCGCGCCAAGCCGCTGGTGCGCAGCCAGGCACGACAGTCGATCTCGACCCTGGGCATCGATGCCGTGCTCTACCTCATGGGCTATCGACAGGTGGACCTGGAAGACGAGAGGCGCTGAAGCGCTGGTTCCAGGAGGCTTTCTGGCTTACCTTCGAAGAACCCCATCAGACCGGAGGTCGCCATGCCCCAACCGCGTTTCACTACCGAGCAACTCGAAGAGCTCAATATTCTCTGTCTCTACAACCTGGATACGACCCAGGAGGGGATCAAGGTTCACTCCAGCGCCGCCCCCGAGGCCATTGCCGCGGCAGCGCGCCTCTATGCCAAGGGCCTGGTGACACAGGCCGATGGCGGCTACATGACCCCGCTGGGCCGGGAAGCGGCCCAGCACGCCCAGGACCTGCTGGGCCTGCTCGATCCGGCCGATCTGACTACCTGACGGTACACCGCCGAATAGCCGGCGGCTCGCACCCGGCCTGGAACAGCCCCGGCCGGGTGCGGTATGCATTCAGGTATCGGACAGGATCAGGTATTGAGTACGACCCCGCCGTTGAGGTGCAATGTCTGGCCGCTCATGTAGGAGGACTCCTCGCAGGCCAGGTAGACATAGGCGGGGCCCATCTCGGAGGGTTGGCCGGCACGGTCCATCGGTACCTGGCCGCCGAACTTGGCCACCTTTTCCTCGGGGAAACTCGCCGGAATCAGCGGTGTCCAAACCGGGCCGGGCGCCACGGCGTTGACCCGGATTCCCCGGTCCACCAGTGCCATGGCCAGGGAGCGGACCAGCCCCTGGATGGCCCCCTTGGTGGCGGTGTAGTCGATCAGGGTGTCGTTGCCCTTGAAGGCGTTGATCGAAGAGGTACAGATGATCACGTCTCCTTCGTGCATATGGGGAAGCGCCGCCTGGGTCAGGTAGAAGTGGCTGAAGACGTTGGTCTGGAAGGTGCGCTGCAGCTGCTCCGGCGGGATATCAGTGATGTCATCCCAGTCATACTGCTCGGCTGAGTTGTGTGCCAGGATATTGACCTTGCCGAATTCCGCCATGGTCTCATTGACGATGTCATGGCAAAAATCCGGCTCGCCCACGTCGCCTTTCAGCACCAGGCAATGGCGTCCTTCGGCTTCGACCAGGGCCTTGGTTTCCCGTGCATCGGTCTCTTCATCCAGGTGTACGATCACGCTATCGGCCCCCTCGCGGGCATAATGCACGGCAACGGCGCGACCAATGCCGCTGTCGCCGCCGGTAATGATCGCCACCTTGTCCTTGAGCTTGTCGGCGCCGCGGTAGCTCTGACGAATGAATTCGGGCCTGGGCGCCATGGCATGTTCATCGCCCGGCTGGGATGACTGCTCCTGGGGAGGCTGTTTCTGTTCGCTCATGTGCGGGACTCCTTTTCCGTTCGCACGAACCAGTACTAGGAACGTAGGCGAGTCCGGCCGGCTCTCACAAGGCAATGGCGTAAATAATCGTTTCGTTATAGTAATTTGCGGTCAGTTGCTGTGCGTGGCGACTGGCGATATGACTGGCGGCCAGAATGACCGCCCGTATACGCCGACCGCTGCATGGTAAGATCACGCCGCAGCCATCTATTCAAGACCCAGTCTGGCATGAGATTGACACACCCATGAGCGCTTCCTTCGACACCTGGCGCCTGCGCTTCGAGCGTCTGCGCGCCAACAAGTTTTTTGAACTCGCGGTGATCTCCATCATCGTGCTCTCGGCCCTGCTGATCGGCGCGCGGACCTATGAGGAAGTCACCCGTTTCCAGCAGGCGCTGCTGGTGCTGGATGTGGCTGTCACGGTGTTCTTCCTGGTGGAGATACTGATCCGGATGGCGGCGGAGAAGCGCCTGCGCGATTTCTTCAGGAACGGCTGGAACGTCTTCGATTTCCTGATCGTCACCGCCAGCCTGATCCCCATGGACGATTCGGAAATGGTGCTGCTGGCCCGCCTGCTGCGCATCTTCCGTGTGCTGCGCCTGGTATCGATGATCCCCGAACTGCGCATGCTGATGGCGGCACTGTTCAAGTCGATCCCACGCATGGGTTATGTGGCGCTGTTGATGTTCATCATCTTCTACATCTACGGTGCCATCGGCAGCTTCCTGTTCCATGATGTGGACGAGCGGCTCTGGGGCAATATCTCGCTGGCGATGCTGACCCTCTTCCAGGTGGCCACATTCGAGAGCTGGGCAACGGCGGTGCTTTACCCGACTATGGAGCACTACCCCTACGCCTGGATCTTCTTTCTTACCTTCATCTTTCTCAACGCCTTCATCTTTCTCAACATGATGATCGGCATCGTCCTGGATGTGATGCAGAAGGAGAGCGTGGCGATCGAGCTGGAGAGTGGAACGGGTGAGGCCGCCGAGTTGCATGGTCTGCGCAACGATGTACGGCAGCTTCGCGATCAGCTGTCGCGAATGGAGGCGATGCTGGAGCGCAGGGACGGATAAACGCCTAATCTAGAAGGATCTGGACTGAATACAACAGGCCAGGCCTTGATAGCGTGGGCCGGCCCCGAAGGGAATCAGGAGGAAGGCGTGAGCGCTTCGAAACCATCGCCGACAAGACCGTTTCTGCCCCCCTATCTGCTCGAGCGTATCGCCACCGGCGGCAGTGGACGATTACGCGAATGTGCACGCCACACGCTGCTCGTCGATAGCCGGTTTCGCGCCCGCGCCGGGGCGGTGACGCTGCCTCCGGGCAGCCAGCGTCGGGGCGAGCCGGCTCGCTATGTTCATTCGGCCGAGCAGCAGCAGGTGCTGCCGGGCAAGCTGGTGCGCCGTGAAGGACAGGGCGACAGCGGTGATCCGGCCATCGATGAGGCCTACCACGGGCTGGGGGCCACCTATCGTCTGTTCTGGGAGGTCTATGGTCGCCACTCTCTTGATGACCAGGGCATGGCGTTGCTGGCTACCGTGCACTATGGCAAGGAGTACGAAAACGCTTTCTGGGACGGGAAGCAGATGGTTTTCGGCGACGGTGACGGGGAGCTCTTCAACCGCTTCACCATCGCCGTCGATATCATCGCCCATGAGCTGACCCACGGTGTCATCCAGCACGAGGCGGCGCTGGAGTATGCCTATCAGGCCGGGGCACTCAACGAGTCGCTGTCGGACGTCTTCGGTAGCCTGGTCAAGCAGCGTCAACGGCAGCAGCGTGTCGAGCAGGCCGATTGGCTTGTCGGCGAGGGCCTGTTCACGGAGCGGGTTGCCGGCCGGGCTCTGCGCTCCATGGCCGAGCCTGGAACGGCCTACGACGACCCCCTGCTTGGTAGCGACCCTCAGCCCGGTCATATGGACGACCTGGTCGAAACCCGTGAGGACAACGGCGGGGTGCATATCAACTCCGGCATTCCCAATCGCGCCTTCCATCTGGCGGCCATGGCCCTGGGTGGCCATGCCTGGGAGCGTGCGGGATGGGTCTGGTACGACACCCTGGTCGACCCACGATTGGCACGCAATAGCGACTTCGCCACCTTTGCCGGGCTGACGCGGGATAACGCCGCCAGGCGATTCGGCGCGTCGAGCGAGGTCGTCGAGGCGGTACGTGAAGCATGGCGCACGGTCGGCGTGCTGCCGTGAAACAGAATCCCGTGGGGGAGCCGCCCGCTCTGGGGCCTGGTCACGTGTTGCGTCTGAGTCGCCAGGGTGGCGTTGCCCACTTCCCCGGGCTGGCTCGTCCCCGCTGCGTCCATTGCGCTCTCTGCAGCGAAGCGCAGCTCAGCGAACTGCAGTCCCTGTTGCTGGTGTTGTCCGGGATACCCGACAGGGAGGCCGGCAACGATCGTCGTCGGTTCTGCGTGGCGCTGGTGGATGAAGGTGGTGAGGTCCTCTGGTCCCAGGTAGTCGCCGAGGAGTCGGCGCCGCAGGCGCTTCTGGTGTGGTGGCGCGAGGCCGAAATCGCGCCATCGAAGAAGAAGACGAATGGTCAGGCTTGACAAGCCGCCGCCAGACTGATTTTCTAGAGGCATGAAACTCTCATTTCGTCACCTCAGCCTTGACCTACGACTACTAACCGGCCTTTAAACGCGCCGGGCGATGCCGTGCATCGCGAAGTCTTGTTCAGGTCAGTTGAGGTACCGAAATGTCATTCCTCCCCGTCTCTATCCGTAGCCGCCGTGGTTCCGATGCGATCGTTTCCGACGTGATCGTTCGCGCACTCCGACGTGCTAGTGATTCCAGCGCCCCGGCATGCCTCGTGCAGCCGGGGCGCTTCCGTTACTGCACGTCCCCGTGCAGCCGGACTGCCCGTACTCCTGACACAACCATGACGCCGAACCGTATACTGACCACCAGAACGCCTACTCAGCGAGAATGCCGCCATGATGCTCGATAACCCCGCCGCCAAGTACCGCCCCTTCGCCGCCGTCGATCTGCCCGACCGCCAGTGGCCTGGCAAACGTATTGAAACACCGCCGCTGTGGTGCAGTGTCGACCTGCGCGATGGTAACCAGGCGCTGATCGATCCCATGGATCATGAACGCAAGCAGCGCTTCTTCGACCTGCTGGTGAAGATCGGCTTCAAGGAGATCGAGGTCGGCTTTCCCTCGGCATCCCAGACCGATTTCGATTTCGTTCGCGCCCTGATCGAGCAGGACAAGGTGCCCGACGACGTGACCATTCAGGTATTGACCCAGGCGCGGCCGCACCTGATCGATCGTACCTTCGAGTCCCTGAAGGGCGCCAAGAACGCCATCGTCCACGTCTATAACGCGACCGATCCGGTATTTCGTCGCGTGGTGTTCGGTGTCAGCAAGGAGGAGTGCATCGGCATCGCCGTGGACGCCACCACGCAGATCCGTCAGCGCATGAGCGAAGCACCCGAAACCAACTGGAGCTTCCAGTACTCGCCGGAGCTGTTCACCACCACCGAGATGGATTTCGCCAAGGAGGTGGTCGAGGCGGTGATGGTGGCCTACGGCGCAACCCCCGAGAAGCCGATGATCGTCAACCTGCCGGCCACCGTGGAGGCCGCCACGCCCAACAACTATGCCGATCAGGTGGAGTGGTTCTGCCGCAACGTGAAGAGCCGTGACAGCCTGATCGTCAGCGTGCATCCTCACAACGACCGCGGCACCGGCGTGGCGGCGGCCGAGCTGACCGTGATGGCCGGTGCCGATCGCGTCGAGGGTACCCTGTTCGGCAACGGTGAGCGTACCGGCAACGTCGACATCGTCACCCTCGCCATGAACCTCTACACCCAGGGCGTTCATCCCGGCCTCGATTTCTCCAACATCACGCCGATCATGCGCGAGGTGGAGTACTGCAATCAGCTGCCGGTACACCCGCGCCACCCCTATGTGGGCGATCTGGTATTCACCGCCTTCTCCGGCTCCCACCAGGACGCGATCAAGAAAGGCATGGCAGAGCGTCGTGCCGACCCCGAGGCTGTCTGGGAAGTGCCCTACCTGCCAATCGATCCCCTCGACGTGGGCCGCAGCTACGAGGCGGTGATCCGCGTCAACAGCCAGTCGGGTAAGGGCGGCATCTCCTATCTGCTGGAGCAGGAGCACGGCATCGAATTGCCGCGTCGGCTCTCCATCGAATTCAGCCACGTGGTGCAGGAGGTCGCGGACCGCACGGCCAAGGAGATCACCTCCCAGATGATCTACCAGGCTTTTGCCGACGAGTACCTCGAGAAGCGTGACCCCATGGTGCTGATCAATCACCGGCTCTCCTCCGAGCCGGACAGCCCCAAGGTGAGGCTCGAGGCAACCATCGAGGAGCGTGGCGAGCGCCGCAGCATCCAGGGCGAAGGCAATGGCCCGCTGGCCGCCTATATCAAGGCCCTGGCCGCTGCCGGCCACGATGTGGAGATCATCGACTACCACGAGCACTCCCGCGGCCAGGGTTCGGACGCCGAGGCGATCGCCTACGTGGAGGTGCGTATCGAGGGGGATGCGGTGTTCGGTGTCGGTATCGACGAGAGCATCACGACCGCGTCCATGAAGGCGGTGGTCAGCGCCATCAACCGGTACGCATCGACCCAGCCGCCGGCCGCCAACGTGACCGCAGCGACGCTGGAAGAAGTGAAGTAGGAGCAACCGGTCGCTCTAGGTGATCGATGCGTCGCGGCTTTTCGGCGACGGGTCTAGGCGGAGGCGCTGTGAACCCATCCCTGGGCGCTACATCCTTCATCCCTGAAGGATGACCTCCGCTTCGACCCGTCCCCGGCGCCGCTAGTGCCAAAGATTGCCCATTGGCTCATGCCCGCCGTCGCTGGTTTTGGAGCCTAAAGCGGCGTCTTGCTCGTCTCGCCGGGAATCTCCCGCACCAGCTTCGGCATCAGGAAACCCGGCAGTATCTCCCTCAGGCCCGCGACCAGCTCGCGGGCCTCTTCGTCTGGCACATCGAAGTGGGCGGCGCCCGCCACCGGGTCGAGCACATGCAGGTAGTACGGCAGCACACCGGCCTCGAAGAGCCGCTCGGAGAGGGCGGCCAGGGCGTCGATCGAGTCGTTGACGCCGCGCAGCAGCACGCTCTGGTTGAGCAGGGTGACGCCTGCTCCTTTCAGCCGCTCGCAGGTTGCCACCACCGCGTCGTCGATCTCCTGGGCGTGGTTGATATGCAGCACCACCACCTTCTGCAGGCGCGTCGCCGCGAGCCAGCCAAGCAGGGCATCGTCGACCCGGTCGGGTATCACCACCGGCAACCGGGTGTGAATACGTAGCCGTTTCAGGTGGGGGATGGCATCGAGCCGCTCCACCAGCCAGGCGAGCTGGCGGTCGCTGGCGGCCAGGGGGTCGCCGCCGGAGAGGATCGCTTCGCTGATCGTGGTGTCGCCATGTAGATACTCGAGGGAGGCATCCCACTGGCTGCGGGAGGGCGCGTTCTGCTCGTAGGGAAAGTGGCGCCGGAAACAGTACCGGCAGTTCACCGCACAGGTGGGGCTGGCGATCAGCAGGACACGGCCGGCGTACTTGTGGATCAGTCCCCGTGCCGGGGTGTGGCCGGCTTCCGCCAGGGGGTCGGTGATGTAACCGGGTACCGCCTCGCCTTCGGCGGCAAGCGGCAGCACCTGGCGCAGCAATGGGTCGTTCGGGTCGCCGTGGCGCATGCGTGCCAGGAACGCCTCCGGGACGCGCACCTCGAATAGCTCGTGGCCGCGCTCTGCTCCCGGCAGCCAGCTGTCGTCGAGGCCCAGGCGGCGGCACAGTTCCCGCGGGTCGCGAATGACGCCCGAGAGCTGGGCTTGCCAGGCTGAGGGCAGAATCAAGGGCGTCACATCGGGTTGCGATGACGCCTGTCTCTGCAAAAGGGCGGGGCTTCGGGTTATCATGCGGCACACCAGTCACATAGGCGAGGGCTTGGTTCCTCGTCGATTTCATATCCGCGCGTCCAGACCGTGCTGCGACGCGCTCGATCATTCGAGAGGCAATATGGCGAACTATTCTACCAACGAATTCAAGGGCGGGCTGAAGGTGATGCTGGACGGCGACCCCTGCTCGATCGTCGAGAACGAATTGGTCAAGCCGGGCAAGGGGCAGGCCTTCAGCCGGGTCAAGCTGCGCAACCTGATCACCGGCCGCGTCTGGGAACGTACCTTCAAGTCAGGCGAATCCCTCGAGGGTGCCGACGTGATGGATCTGGAAATGGAGTATCTCTACTCCGACGGTGATATGTGGCACTTCATGAAGACCGATGGTTCCTTCGAGCAGTATGCGGTCGAGAAGAAGGCCCTGGGCGACACGGCCAAGTGGCTCAAGGAGCAGGTGGCCTATACCGTGACCCTGTGGAACGACAACGCCATCAGCGTGACGCCGCCCAACTTCATCGAGCTGGAAGTGGTCGAGACCGACCCGGGTCTCAAGGGCGACACCGCCCAGGGTGGCTCCAAGCCGGCCACGCTGTCGTCGGGTGCCGTGGTCCGGGTGCCGCTGTTCATCAACCAGGGTGAAGTGCTGAAAATTGATACGCGCAGCGGCGAGTACGTTTCACGAGCCTAAGAAAAGAGACTCCATGGCTAGCGGCGCCGGGGACAGGTCGAAGCGGAGGTCATTTGTCAGGGATGACAAATGTAGCGCCCAGGGATGGGTTCACAGCCCCTTCGCGAAGTGTCTGTCGCCGGATCAGCCGCACTCTGCTACGGCTTCCACGTAGGCCACGCTTTCCCGGCGTGGCTTTCGTCGTTATGGAGAAGGTGTGATGACAACCGACTGGCGACCCACGGCGAGTCTCGAGACGCTGCGCGAGCGGGCGCGGCTGCTGGGGGAGGTGCGAACGTTCTTCTCCGCGCGCGGCGTGCTGGAGGTGGAGACGCCGGTGCTGGGACACGGCGGCAGCACCGACGTGCACCTGGCGTCGCTGTCGCTTACGGCAACCACGCCGGCGGGGCAGGAAAGGCTGTGGCTGCAGACGTCTCCCGAGTTTCATATGAAGCGGTTGCTGGCCGCAGATTCAGGGCCGATCTTTCAGCTGGCGCGCAGCTTTCGTGACGGCGAGGTAGGCAGCCGCCACAACATCGAATTCACCATGCTGGAGTGGTACCGCCCAGGCTTCTCCCTCGACGAGATGATCGGGGAGACGACAGCGCTGATCCGCGCCGTGCTTGGCCCAGAACTGGGGAATGAGACGGGCCCACTGCGCCGGCGGCGCTACCGTGAGCTGTTCCGGGAGGCGCTGGGGTTCGACCCCTTCACCGTGGAGCTCGATGCGCTGCGTAGCATCGCCGGCGAGCGCGGCAGTCTCGACATGGAGGACGCGCCCCGTGACGACTGCCTCGACCTGCTGATGGGCCTGGTAGTCGAGCCAGGCCTGGGACAGGAGGGGCTCGACGTGGTCGTGGACTACCCGGCCACCCAGGCCGCCCTGGCCCGGCGCCATCGTGACCCCGAGGACGGTGCCTGGGTGGCGTCGCGCTTCGAGGTCTACCTGGCGGGGCTGGAGCTCGCCAACGGCTACGACGAGCTGACGGACGTCGAGGAGCAGCGCGCGCGCTTCGTCGAGGACAACGCCGCCCGGAAGCGCCTGGGACTGACGGAAGTCGATATCGACCGGCGGCTGCTGGCGGCGCTTGAGCACGGCATGCCGTCAGGCAGCGGCGTGGCGCTGGGCATGGATCGGCTGATCCAGCTCGCCCTGGGCAGGGCGAGCGTAGCGGAGGTCATGGCCTTCGCTACGCCGAGCTGCTGAAGAACTATCACAGAAGCTTGACCGCTCGGGCTGATCCGACGACAGGCCGACGAGGAGGCGCTGTGAACCCCTCCCTGGGCGCTACCGATGCCCTGCGGCGCTCTCGCGTCCTGCTCCGCTTGCAGGGCCGGTGCTGGCCATCCATGGCCAGCCCGTTCGGAGCAGTGCTCCTCACCCATGGCATCGGACCTCCTCTTTGGCCTGTCCTCGTAGCTCCTCGCTATGAGTTTTTAAACACTCCCAGCGACTGGCCCATGGCGACCTTGGACTTGGGCGCCAGCGCATCGTCGAAATCGACCTGGCCGGCGAAGGCCATCACCACTGTGGAGCCGAGCTTGAAGCGTCCCATCTCCGCGCCGCGCTCGAGGTGAATCGGCTCGTCGAAGCGGATGCGCTGCACCTGGCCCGAGAGCGGTGTGACCTGCCCGGCCCATACCGTCTCGATGGCGGCGACGATCATGGCGCCCACCAGCACCACCACCATGGGTCCATATTCGGTGTCGAAGTGGCACACCAGGCGCTCGTTGCGGGCGAACAGGTTAGGCACGTGCTCCGTCGTGGCCGCGTTGACCGAGAAGAGCCGCCCCGGCACATAGACCATCTCGGTCAGGGTGCCGGCCAGCGGCATGTGTACGCGATGATAGTCCTTGGGCGAGAGGTAGATATTGGCGTAGCTGCCGCCGGTGTAACGTCGCGCAGCGTCGGCGTCACCGCCGAGCAGGTCGATCATCGAGAAGCGGTGCCCCTTGGCCTGCAGCAGGCGGTCCGCCTCGATGGGGCCGAACTGGGACAGGTTGCCGTCGGCGGGGGAGAGCAGCCCTTCGCCCAGGGGGCGGGCTTCCGGCTTCAGTTCCCGGGTGAAGAAGTCGTTGAAGGTGGCGTAGGCCGTGGGGTCGGGCTCGGCGGCCTCACCCATGTCCACCTTGAAGGCCTTGATGAAGGCGCGGATCAGCGCATTCTTGAGCCAGGCGACACGGCATTCGGCAAGACAACCCACCAGTCGCGAGAGCAGGTGGTGGGGGATCGGGTACTGGATCAGGGCAAAGAACTTGGCGAGAGACAAGGTAATGGTTCCGTGTCGGGCTTGGTTGAAGCCTCCCGGGCAAGGCGATTCGCGACAATCGGTTCCGAAACCCTGGTACACGCGAGCCGAGTTACGCGCCGGGCAGGAACAAGGTCCCTCTTGCCGGCCCTAAATCGACATCCCTGTCGATTTGCGCTACTCGGCTCGCTTGCACCAGCGGCCCCGCTAGGGTCGCTTCACTGCCTGCCCGAGTGGCTTGCGAATAAGGATTGGTTGGTAGCTTACTTTTCTATCGGTGTATCGTCGCGGTTGCCCCACTCCTTCCAGGAGCCGGCGTAGCCGCGGATCTTCTCGAAGCCCAGTGCCTTGCCCACCAGCCAGGTGAAGCCGCTGCGGTGGTGGCTCTGGCAGTGGGTGACCACTTCCATGTCCGGGGTCAGGCCCAGTGCTTCCAGTTCGGTAATCAGCTCGGCGTAGTCGCGAATGCGCAGTGCGCGCTCCTTGTCCATGGCCTCGGTCCACTCCATGTTGACCGCGCCGGGAATGTGGCCAAGCTGGCGATTTTCGCCCTTCTCGCCACGGTACTCCGCCGGCGAACGGGCATCCCAGATGGCGAAGCCTTTCTCGCCGAGACGCTCCTGCAGTTCGCTTCGATCAATGGCCACCTCGGGATGCAGGATCTCGGCCTCGTACTCGCTGGGACAGGGCGTGCGTAGCTCGGTGGAGACGGGTTTGCCAGCCTGGCGCCAGGCGTGAATGCCGCCGTTGAGGTAGGAATAGCGGGTATGGCCGATCAACTCCAGCGTCCACAGCAGCCGGCCGGCCCAGCCGCCGCCTTCATCGTCATAGGCTACCACATGGGTGTCGCGGGTCAGGCCAAGCTCTGAAAAGAGGTGCGATAGTGAATCGGTGCTGGGCACCTCGCAGGGTACGTCGCCTTCGCCACGCATGAGCTTGCGGAAGTCGAGAAACACGGCGCCGGGTACGTGCCCCTGGTCGTGGCTCTCGGCCTTTAGCGGTACGTCGATGATCAGTAGCTGAGGATCGTCCAGGTGCTCGGCAAGCTGTTCGGGTTCGACGATCAGCGGCAGCAGATTCTCTTCAGAGCTCATAGCGCTCTCCTCCAGTTCAGCCTTTGTGTCAGCCGGTGTCGTATCATCAATTCACTTTAGCCATCCTAAACGCTCAGGTCTCGTTGAGGCTCTCGACGATGCGGCGATAACTGGCAAAGCGTTCCGGGTGTACTTCGCCGCGCTCCACGGCTTCGAGCAGGGCGCACCCCGGCTCCTGTCGGTGGCGACAGTCGCGAAAGCGACAGCGCCCCAGCAGGTCGCGAAACTCGATGAAGCCTTCGGCGACCTGCTGTTCGTCCAGATGGACCAGCCCGAATTCACGAATGCCGGGTGAGTCGATCAGCTCGGCCTTTTCGGCGGTGGGCAGGTCATAGAGGCGTGCCGTGGTGGTGGTGTGGGTGCCCTTGCGTGAATCCTTCGACAGCGCCCCGATGCGGAGTTCCTCTTCCGGCAGCAGACGGTCGATGAGCGACGACTTGCCCACGCCGCTCTGTCCGACGAAGACCGAGGTCCGTTCGGCGAGGCAGGCATGCAGCGCCTCCAGGCCGTCTTCCCTGGCCGTGGTAGAAGTCACCACGGAATAGCCCAAGGCCTCGTAGCGGCGGAGCAGTGCCGTCAGTTCGCCACCATCCTCAGGCAGGAGGTCGATCTTGTTGAGCACCAGTACCGGCGCGATGCCGGTTGCCTCGGCGGCCACCAGGTAGCGGTCGATCAGGTTGGGGTGGGGCGCGGGCTCCACGGCGAAGACGATAAGGATCTGGTCGATGTTGGCGGCCACGGGCTTGAGCTGGCCTCGGGCATCGGGCCGCTCCAGCACGTTCTGTCGCTCGGAGCGGGCTACCACGACGCCGTCCACGACATTGCCGCTGCTGTCCTGGGCGGCGCGCCAGACGACTCTGTCGCCGGTGACCAGGCCTTCAAGGTTGGCGCGCAGATGGCAGCGCACCGGGTCGCCGCCATCATCGCCGCGAACGTCCAGGGTGCGCCCGAAATGGGCGATGACGCGGCCGGGCTGCTCGGGGCCGTATTCGCCGGCGGCGAGCTTTCGGGAGTCCTGAGCGTCGCGCTGCTCGGAGCGGCGAGCGCGCTCGGCCTGGACCTTCTCGATACGCCAGCGTTGCTGGCGGCTCAACTTGCGTTTGCTCATGGGCACCCGAAGATAGTTACAATGATGGCATTGTAACCAGCGTGGCCCGGCCTGTCCTGCTGTGCCCGCTTTTCTGGAGCTGCCCATGAATGATTCCACTGAACCGCGCCAGGATCTGCTGGTGTGGATCGATCTCGAAATGACCGGGCTTGATCCGGAGCGCGAGCGCATCATCGAGGTGGCCACCCTGATCACCGATGGTGACTTGAACCTGATCGCCGAAGGTCCTGTGCTTGCCGTCCATCAGCCCGAGGCCTTGCTGGCGGCGATGGACGACTGGAATCAGAAGACCCACGGCGAGTCGGGGCTGGTGGCAAGGGTGAAGGAAAGCACGATCGATACCGCCGAGGCGCAGCGACAGACCCTGGATTTTCTCCGGGCCCATGTTGCCCCCGGGTCGTCGCCGATGTGCGGAAACAGCGTGCACCAGGACCGGCGCTTCCTGGAGCGGGAGATGCCGGAGCTGCTGGACTTCTTCCACTACCGCAACCTGGATGTTTCGACGCTCAAGGAGCTGGCCAAGCGCTGGAACCCCGGCGCCCTGGCCGGCTTTCACAAGCGCAATACCCACCAGGCGTTGGACGATATCCGCGAATCGGTGGCCGAGCTGGCGCACTATCGCAATACGTTTCTACGGCTGGCGGGAAGTGAAAGGGATGCGGAGGAGTGACCGGGCTTCGCCCGAAGCTGTAAGCCGTAAGCTTGAAGCCGGAAGAGCGACGCTGGGGTCTGGAAGATGTGGCGCCGGGCTAGGCAGGGGGCTCCGACGTGAGCGGCGCCGGGGATAGCCCGGAGAGGAGGTCCTTTTCCAGGGATGGAAAAGGTAGCGCCCAGGGATGGGTTTACAGCGCCTCCTCGAAGGGCTGTCGCCGGTAAAGCCGCGGCTCCAGCCGCCACGGTCAGTTACTGGCAATCAGCCTGCCACGCTTCTCCCGCTGCCGCCCGAGCGCCCAGCGCACGTGTTCACGGACCAGGTCGGAAGGGTAGGCGAGGCGGGCGCGCAGGGCAGCCTCCACCGTTTCGCTCCAGGGTGCGTTACCCAGGCCCACCGCCAGGTTGCGCAACCAGCGCTCGTAGCCGATGCGCCGGGTCGGACTGCCGGCGGTCTTCTCCAGGAACTCCTCCTCCCCCCAGGCGAACAGCGATACCAGGCTGGCCCGGTCCAGGTCGTGGCGTGGGGCGAAGTCCGCCTCCTGGGTCGCGTGGGTGAAGCGGGTGAAGGGGCAGACCAGTTGGCAGTCATCGCAGCCAAACACTCGGTTGCCCATGGCCTCGCGGTAGCGCTCGGGGATGGCGCCGAAAAGCTCGATGGTGAGATAGGAGATGCAGGCCCTGGCGTCTACCACACGGTCTTCGACGATGGCTCCGGTGGGGCAGGCGGTACGGCAGGCACTACAGCTGCCGCAGTGTTCGCTCTCGAAGGGGGGATCCACCGGCAGCGGCAGGTCGACGTAAAGCTCGCCGAGAAAGAACAGCGAGCCAGCCCTGGGGTTGAGCAGCATGGCATTCTTGCCCACCCAGCCGAGGCCCGCCTTGCGCGCCAGGGCTCGTTCCATCACCGGGGCCGAATCGACGAAGGCGCGGTAGCCATAGGGTCCCGCCTTCTCCTCGATCCATTTTGCCAGGGTGGTCAGGCGCTTGCGCATCAGCTTGTGATAGTCGCGGCCCACGGCATAGCGCGAAACGTAGGCGGTATCCGGCTGGCCCAGCACCTTGGCGCTCTCCACGTCAGCGGGCAGGTAGTCGAGCCGGACGCTGACGACACGAATGGTGCCTGGGATGAGCTCCTCCGGGCGAGTGCGCTTGGTGCCATGCTTGGCCATGAAGCCCATTTCGCCATGATGGCCGGCATCCAGCCAGCGCTGCAGGTAGCGCTCGTCGTCAGCCAGGTCGACATCCGTGATGCCTACCTGCTGAAAGCCCAGTTCCCGGCCCCAGGTCTTGATGGTGTCGGCCAGGGCGGCGAGGGCGCTGTCGTCCAGGGTTGCCGGAAGCGTCATGATCGAGAAAAAACCGGGTAAATGCGTGCTGAGGGGATTGGCGAAGGCGCCATTGCGCTTACACTCCCATGATAAAGCATCCTTTGCAGGGGAGACACCGGATGTCCGCGAGCCATAGCGACATGACACGCTCGGCCACGCTGAGGCCGCTGTACCGGGCCGCCCAGGTCCAGGAACTCGACCGCCGCACCATTGCGGCGGGCATCGAGGGTTTCGCGCTGATGCAGCGGGCGGCGACGGCAGCCTGGCAGAGCCTCAAGTCCCGCTGGCCGGGAGTGAGACGCCTCACGGTGCTGTGCGGCGGCGGCAACAACGGCGGCGACGGCCACGTGCTTGCGGCCCTTGCCGGGGTGGCGGGGTTAGACGTCCAGCGCATCGTGCTCAAGGCGCCCGAGACCCTGAAGGGCGACGCGGCACGGGCTGCCGAAATGGCCACTGCTGCAGGGGTCGGCATAGTGCCATGGCAGCCGGGCCTGGACTTCACCGGCGAGGTGGTGGTCGATGCCTTGCTGGGGACCGGCCTTGGCGGTGAGGTGCGCGGTGACTTCCTCGATGCCATCGAGGCCATCAACGCCTGCGGCCTGCCGGTGCTGGCCATCGATATCCCGTCAGGCCTGGCGGCGGATACCGGGGCCGTGCTTGGGGTGTCGGTGCGGGCCACTCGCACGGTCACCTTTATCGGCGACAAGATCGGCCTGCATACCGGGCGTGCTCCCGATCTGGCTGGCGAAGTGCATTTTCGGGCGCTGGGCGTTGATGCCGGGGCCCACCGGGATCTAGGGCCGGCAGCCTGGCTGCTTAACGGCGACTTGCTTCCGGCCCTGTTGCCGCCACGGGCGCGAGATGCCCATAAGGGGGCCATGGGTCATGTGCTGGTGGTGGGAGGCGCACCCGGCTTCGGCGGTGCGGCACTGCTGGCCAGCGAGGCCGCCGCCCGGCTGGGCGCCGGGAAGATCAGCTTGGTCACGGCGCCTGAGCATGTCACGGCTTCTCTGACATACCGCCCGGAGGTCATGGTCCATGGACTGCGCGGGGCGGCCGACCTCGGTGAGCTTCCTGCCCGTGCCGATATCGTGGTGGTGGGGCCGGGGCTTGGGCAGGGCGCCTGGGGACAGGGCATGCTCCAGTCATCGCTGATGTCAGGGTTGCCTCTGGTGGTGGATGCCGACGGCCTCAATCTGCTTGCCGGCCGCTGGGCCGAAGAGCGGCGAGACGACTGGATACTGACACCGCATCCCGGCGAGGCCGCTCGCCTGCTGGGCATCAGTGCCGACGAGGTGGAGGCGGACCGACCGGCGGCAGCGGCCGAATTGCAGCGTCGGCGCGGCGGGGTGATCATACTCAAGGGTGCCGGCACTCTGGTAGCAGGGCCGATGGGGGTGGCAGTCTGCCCCTATGGCAACCCTGGCATGGCTTCAGGGGGAATGGGGGACGTTCTCTCGGGCATCCTGGGCGCGTTGCTGGCCCAGGGAGTGCCGCTGGAGAGTGCCGCAAGGCTGGGCGTGGTCGTGCATGCCATGGCTGCCGATCTGGCGGCTAGAGAAGGCGGAGAGCGTGGTCTGCTTGCTGCCGATCTGGCATCCTATGCCCGACGTCTGATCAACCCCGAGGCCAATTTTGGTATCTATCCCCAGGCAGGTAGCGATGATGCGCGTGCGACTCGATAACGAAGACTGCCAGGTCGCCTTCGGCAGGCGCCTGGGGCGTGCTCTGGGCGGCCACGGTCGTGTCTATCTGGAGGGTGAGCTGGGGGCGGGCAAGACCACGCTCACCCGCGGTGTCCTGCGCGCCCATGGGCACGAAGGGGCCGTGAAGAGCCCGACCTACACCCTGGTGGAGCCTTACGAAATCGGTGGCAAGCGTCTCTACCATTTCGATCTCTATCGGCTGGGGGACCCGGAGGAGCTGGAGTTCATCGGTGGCCGCGACTTGTTCGCCGACGACGCCCTGTGCATTGTCGAGTGGCCAAGCCGGGGTGCGGGGTGGTTGCCGGAGCCGGACTTGTGTATCACCCTGAGCCTGAGCGACCCGGGCCGTACCGCCAGCCTGGAAGCCTTCTCCGACCTGGGGCGCTCCGTCCTGATGACGTTGTCGCAGGAGATGGGCGAGGACGATGAAATTATCGAGCAGGAACGCGAAAAACAGTGATGAAGACCCGATCCCTGCCTTCCTTATTTCGCTCGAGAGAGCCAATTGCCACAGTGCTATTACGGCACTGCGCGCTATTTGCCGTGCTGTTTTCGCTGCTGCTGCTCGCCCCGCTGGCGCAGTCGGCACAGGTCGACAATGTGCGACTCTGGGCCGCTCCCGATCATGCCCGCCTGGTCTTCGACCTGTCTGGCCATGCCGAGGCCGATATCTTCCTGCTCGACGACCCTCGGCGGCTGGTGATCGACCTCGATGACAGCGGCCTCAACACCGAGCTTTCCTCATTGAACCTGGACGGCAGTGCCATTACTGCCGTACGCAGCGGGGTGCGGGACGGCAACGGCCTTCGGGTGGTGCTGGAGCTCTCCCGGGCGGTCGAGCCGCGTCATTTCACGCTGCCGCCCAATGACCAGTATGGCCATCGCCTGGTGGTGGACATGGAATACCCGGGCGAAAGCGCCGTGGAAAATCCGATCGATCCCATCGAGGCGATGATCCGGGAGCAGGAAATCGCCGCCAACCGGCACAGAAGCGGCTCCGCCGAGGCAGATGCGCCGCGCATCGATCCCGAAGTGGTGGCGCAACAGCCGGCGGCACCGCACCCACGCCGGGATATCATCATCGCCATTGACCCCGGGCACGGAGGGGAAGACCCGGGAGCGATCGGTCCCGGCGGTACGCGGGAGAAGGACGTGGTAATGGAGATCAGCCGTCGTCTGCAGCGACTGGTGGATGGTGCAGAGGGCTTCCGTGCCGTGATGATCCGTGATGGAGACTATTATATTGGTCTGCGCCAGCGCACCCGTATCGCGCGCGAGCAGAAGGCCGACTTCTTCGTCTCCATTCATGCCGATGCGTTCAACAGCCCCCGGCCGAGCGGCAGCTCGGTGTATGCCCTCTCCCAGCGGGGTGCCACTTCTGAAACCGCCCAGTGGCTGGCGGCAAGCGAGAACCAGGCCGACCTGATCGGTGGCGTGGATGGCAACCTGTCGTTGAACGACAAGGACGAGGTGCTGCGGGGCGTGCTGCTCGATCTCACCATGACCGCGACCCTCAACGACTCGTTGGCCATCGGTGGCCAGGTGCTGGATCAGTTGGGGCGGGTCAACCGGTTGCATCGTTCGCGGGTGGAGCAGGCGGGCTTCATGGTGCTGAAGTCTCCGGATATCCCTTCCCTGCTGATCGAGACGGGGTTCATTTCCAACCCCGACGAGGAGCGACGCCTGCGCGATGCGGGGCACCAGCAGAAGCTGGCCGAGTCGATCTTCGCGGGCCTGGCCGAACACTTTCGACGTAACCCGCCGCCTGCCAGCCTGCTTGCCTGGCAGCGGGACAACCAGCGCACTCCCTCTGGTAACGAGTATCGCATTCAGCCGGGGGATACCCTGTCCCAGATTGCGGCACGCCATGGCGTACCGGTAGGGCAGCTGAAACAGGCCAACGAGCTCAACGGAGACGTGATTCGTGTTGGACAGGTGTTGAGGATCCCGCGCTCATGACAACCACCGACGAAATGGCTGACGAAACGCTCGAGGTGCGTCGCATACGAGTGCTCGACCCGCGGCTGGCCAACCAGATCGCCGCTGGCGAGGTGGTCGAGCGTCCCGCATCGGTGGTCAAGGAGCTGGTCGAGAATGCCATTGACGCCGGCAGTCGGCGGATCGAGGTGGAACTCGAGGCGGGCGGCACCCGGCTGATTCGGGTGCGCGACGATGGCTGCGGTATCGGCGAGGAGGACCTGCCGCTGGCCCTGTCGCGTCATGCTACCAGCAAGATCGCCTCACTGGATGATCTCGAGGGCGTGGCCAGCCTGGGCTTTCGTGGCGAGGCGCTGGCCTCGATCAGCTCGGTGTCGCGCCTTGAGCTGGTGGCCAACGTCGCCGACGACCCCCGCAGCGGCTGGCGTGTGGTCGCCGAGGGCCGCCAGATGGAGCCGCGGGTCACGCCGGCACCGCACCCCCGCGGGACCTCCCTGACGGTTCGCGACCTGTTCTTCAATACGCCAGCGCGACGTAAGTTCCTGCGTACCGAGAAGACCGAGTACGGCCATGTGGAGGAGGCATTTCGTCGCCTGGCGCTGTCGCGTTTCGATATTGCCTGGGTTCTTCGGCACAATCAGAAGACCGTGCATCAGCTGCCTGCCAGCCCGGATGCGGCGGCTCGCGAGCGGCGTATCAGTGCATTGCTCGGCAAGGGCTTTCTCGAAAATGCCCTGCATCTGGATCTCGAAGCCGGCAGCCTCAGGCTATGGGGATGGGTCGGCTTGCCTACCCACTCCCGGGCCCAGGCCGATCAGCAGTATTTCTTCGTCAACGGCCGTGTGGTGCGCGACCGCCTGGTTGCCCACGCCATACGCCAGGCCTATCGGGATGTGCTGTTTCATGGCCGCCATCCGGTGTTCGTGCTCTACCTCGAGGTTGACCCCACGGTGGTGGACGTCAATGTCCATCCCACCAAGCATGAGGTGCGTTTCCGCGACGGCCGCATGGTGCATGATTTTCTCTTCTCGAGCCTGCATCGGGCCCTGGCCGAGGCGCGCCCCGGCGAGCAGGGTGATCGAGCCGCCGACGCGGCCGAGGGCATGTCGGCGAGCGACGAGGCGAGCCCGGCCGGGCACGAGGTCCGCGAAAGCGGCGGGCGCTGGCAACAGCAGCCCATGGCGCTGCACGCTCAGACCGGCGGCGACGGCGATAGGGTGACGCCGGATCGCGTGCGGGCCTTCATGAATGGCTATCGGGCGCTGCATCCGGAACATGAGGAGAGCCTGCTCACCCCCCAGCCGGCGGCGCCAGACGCCGGTGGTGGCGCGGCCCTTGCCGAGCGCCAGCCCGCGGTTGCGGGCACCGAGACCCTGCCGGCGCGGCCATCGCTACCCGAGGAGGATGCTACCCGCGCGCCGCCGCTGGGCTACGCCATTGCCCAGCTGCATGGTGTCTATATCCTCTCCGAGACCGAGCGCGGCCTGATGATCGTGGACATGCATGCCGCCCATGAGCGCATCGTCTACGAGCGCATGAAGCATCAGGTGCATGGTGAGGCCGGGGATGATGGTGGACTGCAGGCCCAGCCGCTGCTGGTGCCGGTGTCGCTGGCGGCCAGCGCCGCGGAAGTCTCCACCGCGGAGGCCGAGCGCGACGCCTTCTCCCGCCTGGGCGTGGAGCTCGATGTGGCCGGCCCCGAGACCTTGCTGGTACGCCAGGTACCGGCGCTGCTGATGGATGCCGATGTCGAGCCGTTGATTCGCGACATGCTGAGCGACCTGGAGCGCTACGGCCGGTCCGATCGCCTGGAGGCACACGTCAACGAGCTGCTGGCCACCATGGCCTGCCATGGCAGCGTGCGAGCCAACCGGCGGCTGACGATCGCGGAAATGAACGCTCTGCTGCGTGACATGGAGCGTACCGAGCGCAGCGGCCAGTGCAATCACGGCCGTCCCACCTGGACCGAGATGAGCATGAAGGACCTCGACCGGCTCTTTATGAGAGGACAGTAGCTCCTTGTCACTGCCAGATACCCGCCCCCCCGCCATCCTTCTGATGGGTCCCACCGCCGCCGGCAAGACCGACCTGGCCATGGCGCTGCATGAGCGCCTCGAGTGTGACCTGGTCAGCATGGATTCGGCCATGGTCTACCGCGGCATGGATATCGGCAGCGCCAAGCCCTCGCCCCAGGAGCTAGCCCGGGCGCCACACCGATTGATCGACATTCGCGATCCGGCCGAGCCCTATTCGGCGGCGGATTTTCGCGATGACGCACTTCGCGAGATGCGACAAATTACCGCAGCGGGCCGGGTGCCGCTGCTGGTGGGCGGCACCATGATGTACGCCAAGCGCCTGCTCGAGGGCGTGGCCAACCTCCCGCCGGCTGATCCGGCGATACGCGCCGAGCTATTGCGTGAGGTCGAGCGGGATGGGCTCGCCGCCCTGCATGAAGCGCTGTCGCGTATCGATCCGGAATCTGCCAGCCGCATACACCCCAATGATCCGCAGCGTCTCATGCGTGCCCTGGAGGTTTACCGGGCCACGAATAAGACCCTCACTGATCTTTGGCGGGAGCAACGTCCTGAAACCTTCCCCTGGAAGGTGTTGTCGATAGGAGTCACGCCATTCGAACGTCATATCCTGCACGAGCGTATTGCCCAACGCTTCGATGGCATGCTGGAGGACGGCTTGGTCGAGGAAGTGGCAACGCTGCGTGCCCGTGACGACCTGCACGCCGACCTGCCCTCCATGAAGAGTGTGGGCTATCGTCAGGTATGGGACTATCTCGATGGTAAGCTCGATGGCGAGGGTGATATCGAGCTGCTGCGCCAGCGCACCGTTATTGCGACGCGGCAACTGGCAAAGCGCCAATTGACCTGGCTGCGAGGTTGGCCGGGTCTACACTGGGTCGATACCCAAGGTAACGACGCGTTGAGTGAAATCCTGAAATTCGTGCGCGAATTCGGCTCTTAGCGTAAGATGTTGGCTTCGAGTGGCCGGGTGACCAGGCCAAGCCGGCATGGTGTCATGCCGCTATAGGCAGACAACCCAAGAACACAACTTCCACCCCTCATGAGAACGTTTTAGGGAGAGGTAGCATGTCCAAAGGGCAATCCCTTCAAGACCCGTACCTGAATATCCTGCGCAAGGAGCGCATTCCGGTGTCGATTTTCCTGGTCAACGGCATCAAGCTGCAGGGACAGATCGAGTCATTCGATCAGTTCGTCATACTGCTGCGCAATACCGTCAGCCAGATGGTCTACAAACATGCCATTTCCACGGTGGTGCCATCGCGTAATGTACGCCTGCCGCCGCAGGACCCTGCGGCTCAGCCGGAAAGCAACGTGTGAGGTTATTGATTGTTTTTTGAACGTCCCGATGCCGGCGAAACGGCAGTACTGGTTCATGTGGACTTTCAGGATGAGCGTGAGCGCGAGGATCCAGGTGAATTCCTGGAGCTCGTGCGCTCGGCGGGTGCTGAGCCTGCCACCCTGTTGAGTGGTAGCCGGCAACGGCCCGATTCGCGTACCTTCATCGGCAGCGGTAAGGTCGAGGAGCTGCGCGAGACGCTGAGCGTTCACGGCGCGGAACTGGTGATCTTCAACCATGCCCTGAGCCCTTCCCAGGAACGCAATCTCGAGCAGGTGCTCAAGTGTCGCGTTCTCGATCGCACGGGGCTCATCCTCGATATCTTCGCCCAGCGGGCACGTACGCATGAGGGCAAGCTGCAGGTCGAGCTGGCGCAACTGGAGTACATGTCGACCCGACTGGTGCGCGGCTGGACTCACCTGGAGCGACAGAAGGGCGGCATTGGCCTGCGTGGGCCCGGCGAGACCCAGTTGGAGACTGACCGGCGTCTGCTGAGGGCGCGCATCAAGGCAATACACAAGCGCCTCGACAAGGTGCGTACTCAGCGTGCCCAGAATCGACGTGCCCGGGCTCGGGCCGAGATACCCAGCGTTTCGCTGGTCGGTTACACCAACGCCGGCAAGTCGACGCTATTCAATGCGTTGACCGAATCGAAGGTCTATACGGCAGACCAGCTGTTCGCTACCCTCGATCCGACGTTGAGGCGCCTGGAAATCGGCGATGTGGGCCCCGTGGTGCTAGCCGATACCGTCGGCTTTATCCGCCACCTGCCACACAAGTTGGTAGAGGCGTTTCAAGCCACGCTCCAGGAGGCATCCGAGGCAACCTTGCTGGTACACGTCATTGATGCCGCAGACCCTGATCGCGAACGCAATATCAGCGAGGTCGAGGGTGTCCTGAATGAAATCGGTGCCCTGGATGTGCCGATGCTCAAGGTAATGAACAAGATCGATCTGCTAGACAGCGCTCCGCGAATCGAGCGTGACGGCCAGGGCCGCCCGGAGGTGGTCTGGGTTTCAGCGCAGGAGGGCCGGGGGCTCGACTTGCTGGAGGAGGCGCTTTCGGAGTGCCTCGCCGATGACGTGATTGACTTTTCACTGACACTTTCTCCGGAACAGGGGCGGCTGCGGGCGGGCCTGCATGAGCTTGGCGCAGTCAGAGAAGAGCATTTCGAGGAACCGGATGGCAGAGTGGGACTCAAAGTGCGACTTCCCCGGCGCGACTTCCTGCAGCTGATGTCTCGGCTGGATGAGCGGGCCGAGGATTACCTTCCTCCTGAACTGTGTGAACGCCCGGTATGGGAGGCCAGATAGCCTCGGGCTCTCTGGCCAGATGACCGGCTTCCCCATAAACAGAATAGCCAGGCGCCGTTGGCGCCGACGACAGGATGGCAACCGACTCCCCCACTACCCAGAAGACGGTGGCGGGGAGGCAACGCAGAGTGGAGACGACGTATGGCTTGGAATGAGCCTGGTGGTGGTGGCAACCAGCATGACCCCTGGAGCGGAGGGGGCCGGCGCGGCGGTGGTAATGGCGGCGGGGGCGGAAACCGTGGCGGTAACCAGGGGCCACCCGACCTTGATGAAGCCCTGAAGAAGTTTCAGGACAAGCTCAATGGCATGCTGGGTGGTCGCGGTGGCAAAGGTGGCGGTGGCAAGGGCGGCAAGGGGGGCAGCGGCAAGCCGCGCAATACTCTGGCGTTGCCCGGCCTGCTGCTCGTCATTGCCCTGGCGATTTGGGGGGCCTCGGGCTTCTATCTGGTCGACCAGGCAGAGCGCGGTGTCGTACTGCGCTTCGGCAAGTTCCAGGACGTGGTCACGCCCGGCCTGCACTGGAATCCGCCCCTGATCGATGATGTGCGCATGGTCAACGTGACCCGGGTTCGCTCGCTGACGCAATCACAGGCGATGCTGACCCGCGACGAGAATATCGTCGAGGTCGAGATATCGGCCCAGTATCAGGTCAACAATCCGCGTGACTTCGTGCTCAACGTGCGCAACCCGCAGTTGTCGATCGAGAATGCGCTGGACTCCGCACTGCGTCACGTGGTCGGTGGCACCGATATGATCGAGATCCTCACTTCCGGACGTGAAATTCTCGGCAGCTCCGTCGCCAGCCGCCTGCAGTCGTATCTGGACAGCTATGGCACCGGTATACGCCTGCAGACCATCAACATCGAGTCCACCTCGGCGCCGGCTCCCGTCATTGATGCTTTCGATGACGTCATCAGGGCTCGTGAGGATCGTCAGCGGACCATCAACGAGGGCATGGCTTACGCCAATGCCATCATACCTGCCGCTCAGGGTCAGGCGCAGCGCCTGGTCGAACAGGGTCAGGGTTATCGTGAGTCGGTGGTTGCCGAGGCTCAGGGTCAGGCGAACCGCTTCAATGCACTGCTGGTCCAGTACCGCAATGCACCGGAAATCATGCGTGAGCGTCTCTACCTGGATGCCATCGCCGAGGTCTTCGGCGAGACACCGAAGGTGCTGATCGACGTCAGCGACGAGACACCGCTGATGTATCTGCCCCTCGACCAGCGTCCCGGCGGAACCCGCAGCGGAGATGGCGAAGGTGACAGTGCCCGTGGCGAGAGCGGCGAGCTGGACCCGCGCGTCCTGGAGCGGCTCCGCACCACCTCCTCCGCGCAGGGCGGCGGCAGCAACAGTGGTATCCGCAGGGAGGGCCGCTAAATGATCAATAATCGTTCACTGATTATCGTGGGTACTCTGGCGGCCGCTGCCTGGCTGGCCAGTAACAGTCTCTATGTGGTCGACGAGACCGAACGTGCCGTCAAGCTGCGCTTCGGTGAGGTCATAGAGGAGAACATCCAGCCGGGACTGCACTTCAAGGTCCCGATCACCCAGACCGTACGCAAGTTCGATACCCGGGTGCTGACGCTGGATACCGATACCAGCCGCTACCTGACCCTCGAACAGAAGGCGGTGATCGTCGACTCCTTCGTCAAGTGGCAGGTGGTCAATCCGACCCGCTACTACGAGGCGACTGCCGGTGATGAGCTGATGGCGATCCGCCTGATCCAGCCGCGGGTCGACGAGAGCCTGCGTAACGAGTTTGGCCGGTTGGACCTTCAGCAGATCATCGCCGAGCGTCGCGACGACTTGATGATCCGGCCCACCGAGGATCTCGACTCCCTGATGCGTGAAGAACTGGGGGTCTCGATACTCGACATTCGAGTCAAGCGGATCGACCTTCCGGAAGACGTGTCGGCGGCTGTCTATGACCGTATGCGCTCCGAACGTGAGCGGGAGGCTCGCGAATGGCGAGCCCAGGGCCAGGAAGAGGCCGAGCGTATTCGCGCCAACGCCGATCGCCGTCGCCAGGTACTTCTGGCACAGGCCACCGAGCGTGCCGAAACGCTTCGAGGTGAAGGTGATGCCGAAGCGGCAGGCATCTTCTCCGAAGCCTACGGCCAGGACCAGGAGTTCTTCTCCTTCTGGCGCAGCTTGAACGCCTATCGTGATAGCTTCGATGGCGAAAAGGATATGCTGGTGCTGGATCCCTCCAGCGACTTCTTCCGCTATCTCAAGTCGCCGTTCCCAGATCAGGACTGAGTTGGAGGGGCGGGGCAGGCTTTCCGCCCCCTCCATGAGCTTTCATCCTGGCGCCCGGCGGGGTTCAACCCGCCGGCAAACGTGATAGAATCCTCGAACCGGGCGTGGCCCGGTTTTTTTGTGGGCATTCTTTGGCAACGCAAATACTTTTCGCCCCGCTTCCAACTGTCTTGCAGGATTGACAACATGACCATTGCTGACCGCTGGCTGCTGCCCGACGGCATGGACGAAGTGCTGCCGCCTCAGGCGAGCCGCATGGAAGAGCTGCGCCGGGCGCTGCTCGATCTCTATCACTGCTGGGGTTACGATCAGGTAATGCCACCGCCGGTGGAGTTCCTCGACTCCCTGCTTACCGGTACCGGCACCGACCTCGATCTGCAGACTTTCAAGCTGACCGACCAGTTGACGGGCCGCATGATGGGGGTCAGTGCCGACGTGACGCCCCAGGTGGCTCGAATGGATGCCCATTCGATGCGGCACCAGGGGCCGGCCAGGCTCTGTTACTGCACCAACGTGCTGCGCGCCAAGGCCGACCAGCATCAGGGTGGGCGCAGCCCGGTGCAGGTAGGCGTGGAGCTGTTTGGTCATGCCGGCCTGGAAGCCGACCTGGAAATCCTGCTGCTGGCGTTGACCAGTCTCAGGCTGGCGGGCGCCGAGGAGCTGCACCTGGCCTTGGGACATATCGGGATTTATCGCAGCCTGGTCGAGGCGGCCGAGCTCGATCGCGATCAGGAGCGGGCGCTGTTCGAAGCACTCGAACTGAAGTCTCCCGGCGCACTGTCGGAGCAGGTTGGTGCCAGCGTGTCGGATCCGGCATTGGCGGCAATGCTCATGGCACTTGGCGAGCTGCACGGTGGTCCGGAGGTGCTGGACGAGGCGCTTGATCACTTTACCGGTGCTCCGGTAGCGGTAACCGAGGCGCTGGCTCAGTTGAGAGCGCTGTACCAGGGTGTGCGGGATGCCCACCCTCAGGTCGACCTCTATTTCGATCTTGCCGAGCTACGGGGCTACCGTTATCACACGGGCATGATGTTTGCCGCCTTCGTGCCCGGCTATGGTCAGGCGCTGGCCAAGGGCGGACGCTATGACGATACCGGCAGGGCCTTTGGCCGTGCGCGGCCGGCGACCGGTTTTTCCATGGACCTCAAGCTGCTGGCCAGTCTGGTACAGAGCGAGCCGGCTTGCGATGGCATCTGGGCACCGGCGCAAGGCGAGGGTATAGCGGAAGCGATCGCAACACTGCGTGAGCAAGGCAAGCGCGTGGTTCAGGCCTTGCCGGGCCAGGCTACCGCTCCTGAGGCACATCGTTGCAGCCACCAGTTGGTAGATAGCGATGGTCGCTGGCAGATAGTGGCGCTTTAGACTTGACCACACCGGCAATGCGGGCCGGTCACCGAACGCGGCCCGCGGGCCGGATCATGGACGCGCCCCAGTGGGGGCGCCGACACGAGAGACGAGATCACAATGGGCAAGAACGTAGTCGTACTGGGCACGCAGTGGGGAGACGAGGGCAAGGGCAAGGTCGTCGACCTGCTGACCGAATCCGCTTCTGCAGTGGTGCGTTTCCAGGGGGGGCACAATGCTGGCCATACCCTGGTCATCGACGGTGAGAAGACCGTTCTCCACCTGATCCCTTCCGGTATCCTGCGCAAGGACAAGACCTGTGTCATCGGCAACGGCGTGGTGCTGTCGCCGGAAGCCTTGATCAAGGAGATCCGCGAGCTCGAGGCGAAGGGGGTTCCGGTACGCGAGCGGTTGCGTCTTTCGCCCGCCTGCCCGCTGATCCTGCCTTACCATGTCCGTCTCGACCTGGCACGGGAGAAGGCGCGTGGCGTCGCCAAGATCGGCACCACCGGGCGCGGTATCGGCCCCGCCTACGAGGACAAGGTCGCGCGCCGCGGCCTGCGCCTGGGGGATATGCTCCATCGCGAGCGCTTTGCCTCCAAGCTGGGCGAGGTCCTGGACTATCACAACTTCGTGCTGGTGAACTATCACGGCGAGCAGGCGGTGGATTTCCAGCAGGTGCTCGACGAAGCCATGGTCATGGTGGAGGAACTGCGCCCCATGGTCTGCGACACCGTGGGCCTGGTGCATGAGCTTCGCCGAGCCGGGGAAAACATCCTTTTCGAGGGTGCGCAGGGCTCACTGCTCGATATCGATCACGGGACCTATCCCTTCGTTACCAGCTCGAATACCACTGCCGGCGGCACCGCTACCGGCTCCGGCGTGGGGCCGCTCTACCTCGATTACGTGCTGGGCATCACCAAGGCTTACACCACCCGTGTCGGCTCCGGGCCCTTTCCCACGGAGCTCTTCGACGAGCATGGCCGCCATCTGGCCGAGCGCGGTCACGAGTTCGGCGCCACCACCGGGCGCCCGCGCCGCTGTGGCTGGTTCGATGCCGTCGCCCTGCGGCACGCCGTGCAGATCAACTCTGTCTCCGGCATCTGCCTGACCAAGCTGGATGTGCTGGACGGCCTGGAAAATATCCGGGTTTGCGTCGGCTATCGCGGCAAGGACGGCGAGGTACTCGATACGCCGGTGGATTCCGAAGGCTACGAAGCTCTCGAGCCAGTCTACGAGGACCTGCCGGGCTGGAGCGAATCGACCCTCGGGATCAAGCGAGTGGAAGAACTGCCGGCCAACGCTCGCTCCTATATCAGCTTCCTGGAAGAGAAGGTGGGTACTTCCATCGATATCATTTCCACCGGGCCGGACCGCAACGAGACCATCGTGCTGCGTAACCCGTTCGACGGCGAGTAGCCAGTTGTAAGGCTTGATCGACATCGAAATTAGTCGTTATCGGAAGAGAATACAGAAATAGAAGCAACAAGCCGGCGTAAGCCGGCTTGTTCTTTTTGGGGGGCGCATTTCAAGGCAGGCTGACGATGCCCGCCTGATGTCGCCGTGCTTCCATGCGTGTCAGGAAGACGCGCATGATGCGCTCATAAAGTGCCTTGCCCAGCACGGCATCCTCTATGCCGGCATCCACATTGGGGTTGTCATTGACTTCGATGACCACGACTCGCTCGCCGGCCTGCTTGATATCCACACCATAGAAGCCGTTGCCGATCAGGCGAGTGGCCTTGAGGGCAGCCTGAAGTACCGCGGGCGGCGCGTCATCGGGATCGTGGGTGGTGAAGCCGCCGCTTTTCATCCGTTCACCGGAATGGTCATAGATCTGCCAATGGCCACGCGACATGTAGTAGCAACTGGCGAAGAGAACCTGGCCGTCGAGCACGCCGATGCGCCAGTCATATTCAGTAGGCAGCCACTCCTGGAGCAGCAGCAGAGCGGAACTGTCGAACAGCTTGGTGGCCTCCCGTTCCAGTTGGTCTGAGTCCGAAACCTTCACCACGCCGCGGGAAAAGGCGCCATCAGGTATTTTCAAGACCAGTGGGAAGGTCATGCCCTGCAGCGATTCGGCCAGGCGGCCCCGGTCCCCGCGCTTCAAGAGCCGGCCTTCCGGTGCCGGCACCCCCCGGGCGCGTAGCAGGGCATGCAGATAGACCTTGTTGGTACAGCGCAGGATGTCCTGAGGGGTATCGATCACCACCAGGCCTTCATGCTCAGCCAGCCGGGCCATGCGATAAGTGTGGTGATCAAGCGCCGTGGTTTCGCGAATGAACAGGCCGTCGAATTCGGCAAGCCGGCTCATATCGCGGCGGGTGATGAGCGACACATTGATTCCCAGGCGGCGGCCCGCGCGGATGAACGCCCGAAGCGCGCCGCGATTGCTTGGTGGAAGGGCTTCCTGAGGATCGATAAGGATTGCCAGGTCGTAGCGATAGCGCCGACGCGCCTTGGGCGTGCGCCATACCTTGAGCGAATGGCGATTGAGCGATGAGGCGAACAGGTCCTGTTCATCGACGGTCAGGTCGCGCAGCCGCAATGGCTTGAGCCGTGACAGGCGCCATAGATCGTGACGACGTACCAGGCGGGCTTCCAGCAGCGGGCAGGGCAAGCGCTCGAACAGGCGCCGTGCCAGCCTGGCAAGCCCGGGCTCGCGACACTCGCCGAAAAGCAGGCGCAGTGTCACCTGGTCTCCAAGAAGCTGCCCCTCGCTGGCCAGCTCGCCGAGCAGCGGTGCCAGGGAGTCCAGCTGCAAGTCGGTCAGTGACTTGCGTGCCAGTGCGTTGAGCGTCTCCACGGTGGGCAGGACACGTTGCCCACGGGCCTGGGCGAGTAGCGAGACGTAGTAGCCGCGCCCCAGATAGTCCAACTCACTGCAAAGGTTGATGACATGAGTGGCCCGGTCCTGGTCGTCGCGGCTGGTACGATGCCGTCGGTCCAGTGACAGGAAATCGTCGGCACTGACCAGATCCTCGGTAGGGTAATAGGGCCGCCAGTCATCCAGGCGGTCAACGACGATACGTAGCGGGCACATGAGGTTCCTGGTTAGGTAGGGCGGCGGGAAGAGGCATTCAGCATGCCCTTGACCGGGGTTATGGACAAGATGCTGGCAGCCTGAAAAAATTTCATCCAGCGTTGCTGCTGACAAGTGTGCGATGCATAGCGACAATCCGTTGCTGCCAAACCGGAATTCATGACATGACCGTTACGTTGCGCGAGGCGCAGGCCAAGGATCTGGACGCCCTCGTTCGTCTCGAGCAGGTCGCCTTCGAGGGTGATCAATTCAGCCGTCGGCAACTGTGGCACCTGCTCAATCGGGCCAATGCCCATATTCTGCTGGTCGAGAACGCCGAGAACCGCCTGCTGGGCCATGGCATCCTGCTGTTTCGCCGAAGCAGTCAGCGTGTGCGTCTCTACTCCTTCTGCGTACATCCCGAGGCGCGTGGGATGGGAATCGGTCGCCAATTGCTCGAGGCCCTGGAGCAGGAGGCGCGGCGGTGCGGCGGTGAGCGCCTGGTTCTGGAGGTGCGTGCCGACAACCGGGTTGCGCTGGCGTTATATCGGCGCATGGGCTTCAGCCTGCAGCGTTGGCTGGAAGACTACTATGAGGATGGATGCGCCGGCTGGCAGATGGAAAAGCCGCTGACGGCGGTGTGATAGGTGAATATAACCTGCAACTGCTAGAATGCGTTTCCACCCTCCTTATAATCGGCCAGTGGGACTTGACCATGCCATCCTTCGACATCGTTTCCGAATTCGACAAGCACGAAGCCAGCAACGCCGTTGACCAGGCCAATCGCGAGATCCAGGGTCGTTTCGACTTCAAGGGTGTGACGGCGAGCCTCGAACTCAATGGTGACACCGTTCAGCTCGAGGCCGAGGTCGATTTCCAGCTGACGCAGATGCTCGACGTGCTGCGCAACCGGCTCATTGCCCGGGGTATCGATGCCCGCTGCATGGATCCCCAGGACCCCGAGCTTTCCGGCGTCCGGGCCCGCCAGCAGATCGTCCTGAAGCAGGGGCTCGAGCAGAAGGAAGCCAAGGATATCGTCAAGCGCATCAAGGATAGCAAGCTCAAGGTCCAGGCCCAGATCCAGGGCGACAAGGTCCGTGTGACCGGCAAGAAGCGCGACGACCTGCAGCAGGTCATGGCCCTGTTGCGGGGCGAGGGCGGCCCCGACCTGGCGCTGCAGTTCGACAACTTTCGGGACTGAGCGAGTGCCTTGGTGTCGTGCTGCCTTGCCGCATCACGACATTCGATGCTGGATCCTCCACCCTACTGCAGTGTGATCTGATACAGGTCAAGTCGGGGTGAAAGCGAACTTGAAATCCCGCCATTCGCCACCAATTCTGCTAATGCCAAGGGGCAACCCGACGGCATTGGGTATTCCGATTTGTGTCACTTATGAAGTGAGCAAACAGGAGGTGGCGTATGAATCTGCAGAAGCTCTCTCCCTGGAACTGGTTCAAGAGCGAGAACGCCGATACCCCGGCTCCGCCAACCACGGTTGAGCCCCGGCGGGGTGAGCTCACGCCGTTCCTGGGCATGCATCAGGAGTTGGATCGCTGGATGGACAGCGTGATGCGTCAGTTCGGCATGCCGTCCCTGGAAAGTCGCCTTGGGGACATGCCGGGTCTGCTGCAGCCACGGCTCGATATCGCCGAGCGTGGCAGCGAATACGTGATCAGCGTCGAGGTGCCGGGGGTAGAGGAGAAGGACATCACGCTCTCTCTTGACGACCATCGCCTGGTCATTGAAGGAGAGAAGCGCCACGAGAGCCGTACGGAGGAGCACCAGCTCCATCGTGTCGAGCGCTCCTATGGCAGCTTCCGGCGCGTACTGGACCTGCCGTCGGATGCCCGGGATGAGGAGATCCAGGCCTCATTCGATAAAGGGGTGCTGACGGTGCGGGTGCCGCGCAGCGAACAAGCCAAGCCGGCCCGCCGTGAAATACCAATTCAGTGAAAACGGCTGATAACCTGGTTGTCAATGCCGGTCGCTGATGACAGTATCGGGCTCGCCCAGTGGCGGGCTCTTTTTTTCGCCATAGGCAGAGGCGATTGGCCACGGCGGCAGTGATGGGCTTCAATGGTCATCAACAGGATCGCCTCATTTCCGGAGGAAGCGCATGCACTCGCTTCGCCGTGCCGCATACATTGCCCTGGCCTGGGTCAGCTTCTGCCTCGGTGTCATCGGTGTCTTCGTGCCGCTGATGCCGACAACCTGCTTCATGCTGCTGGCGGTCTGGGCGGCCTCTCGCGGATCGCCGCGTTTTGCGCTGTGGATTCGTGAGCATCCCCGCTTCGGTCCGGCCGTGGTGGCCTGGGAGGGCGAGAGAGCCATTCCCCGCCACGCCAAATGGTTGGCTGGGGCCATGCTGAGCTTCTCGATCCTGGTATTGCTGTTCACCCTCAGCGTGGTCTGGCTGAAAGTGACGCTTGTTACCGGGCTCGTGCTGCTGGGCCTGTGGATTGCCAGCCGTCCCGAGCCTCGGGGGCTTGGCGCTCCCCCCGCGCAGCTTGTTCGCCGCTGAATCGACGGCTGCCTTTGAGGTTCGGGAGCCGGCCCCCGTACAATGGTCGTCGATTCCCGTCAGGAGCCTTTCCGCGATGTCTGAACCCAAGCCGACCTATCTCAGCGACTATCGGCCGCCTGCCTACCGTGCCACTCACACCGAACTGACCTTCGATCTCAAGCCCGATGCCACCCGGGTCAAGGCTCGCCTGCACCTGGAGCGCCATCCGGAACGAGAAGCCGGCGCCGCCCTCGAGCTCGATGGCGAGCAGCTCGTGCTCAAGTCCATCGCCATCGATGGTCAGCCACTGGAACAGGATGAGTATGCGCTCACGGCAACCGGTCTGATCGTACACCGGGTGCCGGAGCGTTTCCTGCTGGATACCGAGGTGGAAATCGCCCCGCAGGAAAATACCGCGCTCGAGGGACTCTACCTCTCCAACGGCATGTACTGTACCCAGTGTGAGGCAGAGGGCTTCCGTCGCATCACCTATTACCCGGACCGACCCGATGTCATGGCGACCTTTTCCACCACGGTGATAGGCGACGCAACCCGTGAGCCGGTATTGCTTTCGAACGGCAATCCGGTGGAGCGCGGTGAGCTGCCGAGTGGGCGCCATTTCGTGACCTGGGAGGATCCACACCCCAAGCCCTGCTATCTGTTCGCCCTGGTTGCCGGGGATCTCCAGAAAGTAGAAGACAGCTTTACCACCATGAGCGGGCGCGAGGTGGCGCTGCAGATATGGGTCGAGGAGGAGAACCTCGACAAGACCGACCATGCCATGGCGTCACTGAAGCGGGCCATGACGTGGGATGAAGAGACCTACGGGCGTGAGTACGACCTGGACCTGTTCATGATCGTGGCGGTCAACGACTTCAATATGGGCGCCATGGAGAACAAGGGACTCAACATCTTCAACTCGGCAGCGGTGCTCACCCATCCCCATACCGCCACCGATGCCGCCTTCCAGCGGGTCGAGGGGATCGTTGCCCACGAATACTTCCACAATTGGTCAGGGAACCGGGTGACCTGTCGTGACTGGTTCCAGCTCTCGCTGAAGGAGGGATTCACCGTCTTCCGTGATCAATGCTTCTCTGCCGATGTCAATTCGGCGCCGGTCAAGCGCATCGAGGACGTCTCCTTCTTCCGCACAGCCCAGTTTGCCGAGGATGCCGGGCCTACGGCGCATCCGATACGCCCTGATCATTACATAGAGATCACCAATTTCTACACCCTGACTATTTATGAAAAGGGGGCAGAGGTGGTCCGCATGCTGCGCAATCTGGTGGGCTGGGAAGCTTTTCGCCGCGGCAGTGATCTCTACTTTGGACGCTTCGACGGGCAGGCGGTAACCATCGAGGATTTCGTAGGCTGCATGGCAGAGGCATCGGGGCTTGACCTGTCCCAGTTCATGCGCTGGTACTCTCAGGCCGGGACGCCGGAGATCGATGCCCACGGTGAGTACGACTATGCCAATGCCGAATACCACCTGACCCTGCGCCAGCGTACCCCGGCCACCCCCGGCCAACCTGAGAAAAAGCCGCTGCACATTCCGCTGCGTATGGGCCTGGTAGGTACCAAGAGCGGTCGTGACCTGCCCTTGACGTTGAACGGTGATTCGCTGGGTAGTGATGCGGTGATTCATCTATGTGAAGACGAACAGACGTTCATCTTCACTGACGTTTCCGAGGCGCCGGTGCCCTCCTTGCTGCGCGGCTTCTCTGCGCCGGTTCAGCTGCGCTTCCACTACAGTCGCGAAGACCTGGCATTCCTCATGGCCAGTGACTCCGACGGTTTCAATCGCTGGGATGCCGGCCAGCGACTGGCCATGCTGGCGCTGGATGACTTGATTGCTGCACACCGCAATGGTGTCGAGAAGGTGATGGATCCTCGTGTTGTCGAGGCCTTCCGGGCCCTGCTGGAGCGTGGCGGCGACGACAAGGCGGTGCTGGCCGAGATGTTGACCCTTCCCTCCGAAGCTTATATCGCCGAACAGCAGCCGCTGGTGGATGTGGATGCCATCCATGCGGCGCGCACCTTCGTCAAGCAATCCCTGGCTGTCACCCTTCGCGATGAGTTCATGGCGCTTTTCGAGGCGAATCGCTCGGATGCTCCCTATGCTCCCGAACCGGAGCAGATTGGCCAGCGCAGCCTCAAGAACGTTGCCCTTAACTACTTGATGGCGATAGAGGATGAGCAGGGCATCGAAGCGGCCCAGGCGCAGTTCCATGCCGACCACAACATGACCGACGTGCGGCACGCCTTGACCCTGCTCACTCACAGCAGCCGCACGGACCTGGCCGACCCGGCTTTGCGAGCCTTCGGTGAGAAATGGGCGCACGACCCGCTGGTAATGGACCAGTGGTTCAGCATTCAGGTCACCCGCCCTCAGTCGGATGCGCTGGACCGTGTCAGGTACCTGATGGACCATCCGGCCTTCTCATTGAAGAATCCCAACAGGGTGCGTGCCCTGGTCGGAACTTTCGCCAACCAGAACCGCGTCAACTTTCATCGTATCGATGGAGAGGGCTACCGACTGCTCGCCGATGTGGTGATCGAGCTGAATCGACTCAACCCGGAGATCGCCGCACGGCTGATCACTCCGCTGACCCGCTGGCAGCGCTTCGACGAGACCCGCCAGGACTTGATGAAGGGTGAGCTCGAGCGTATTCGCGCCGAGGAGCTCTCGCCGAACGTCTATGAGGTGGTGGAAAAAGCGCTGGCTTGAAGGCCGGCAATCGGTCGCTAGACCTGGCACGAACCACAGCGCCGCCCATGGGGCGGCGCTGCTGTTTCGGGTGGTGCTGTTGCTTCGGGCGGAGAAGGCTCAGTTGATCAGCCAGCTCAACACCGTGACGCCGAGCAGCCCCCAGATCAGGGTCGCCACCAGGCGCCGGCGCAGCAGGGCGCGCAGGCCCAGATAGAGCAGCCACAGGCCGAGAACCAGGATCAACAGGCTCACCAGGGTAGTCGGGACGCCTAGCGAAGCGGAGAGGCCGTGGAAAAATCCACGGGCGGCATCGCCCAGGTTCTGGAAGAAGTGGATCAGCAGATCCACCACGAAACGGATGATCTCGCCGAGTGTCTTGCCCAGCCAGGTAAAGAAATCTTGCATGTGTCGTTCCGGTAGCCTTACTCGATCATGTCGAGAACGGTCCCTACGATATCATCCATGGTGACCAGGCCCACCAACTTGTTGTCATCGAGCACCAGAATCCGCTTCACCACGCTGTCGGTCATCAGGCTGGCGACATGACGCACATCCAGTGACTCGCCGACGCCGATGGCCGGCTTGGCGCAGACGTCATAGACGTTGATCAAGTCGATATCACCGTTCTCGGCGACGATGGTCTTGAGGATATTGGTATAGGTAATCAGGCCCCAGGCGTCGTGGGGGTCCTGCTGCTCGACGACCAGGCTTTTGAGGTTGTGGCGCTTCATCAACCCCAGGGCGTCGCGAAGGGTGGCGAAGGGCGATACCGTCACCACGTCGCGCATCATGATGTCCTTGACCAGCATCTTTTCACTCCGTCTGTTATTGAATCAGTGGTCGTGTCTGAGCCGCTCTTCGAAGCGCTTGACCTGCGACATGTCGATGCCACCGAGGTGCTCCACGGGCAGCGTCATTACCAGACCCTTGGAGTCATCGCCGGAAGCGTTGAGTACCTGGCGTATGGCCTTAAGTACCTTGAGCGACAGACCTTTCTCCAGCGTCATCAGCATGATGCTTTGACTGCCCTCGAAGGTCAGGCCGAAGAAGGTCTTCTTGCGCTCCCCACCGATTCCTCGGCCTGACATCAGGGTCATGCCAACGGCACCCGCGTCGGTGGCGGCATCGATGCACTCCTGCTCGAGATCCTCCGGAGCGATGGCAACCAATAGCGAAAACTTCATGTCTTCTTGCCTCCAGACTTGGCCACCCAATCCATGAGGATGGCATAGCTCATAACGGTCACGATAGGGAAGATCGAGGCGAAAGCGATCAGCCCGAAGCCGTCGATCAGTACGTTACGTCCATCGATCTGGCTGGCCAGGCCAATGCCGAGCGCCGTTACCAGGGGCACGGTCACCTCGGAGGTCGTTACGCCTCCCAGGTCGAAGGCCAAAGCCACGATATACCGGGGCGCCAGGGCGGTCAGCAGGATAACCAGCGTATAACCACCGATAATGTAGTGGTGAATGGAGTCGCCGGTGATGATGCGATGTACACCGATGGTAATGCCAATGGCCACGCCGAGTGCCACCAGCAGGCGGATCACGTTGCCCTGGATCTTTCCCGCCGCTGCCTCTTCGGCCTGCTGGCCAATGGCGATCAGTGCCGGTTCGGCCATGGTGGTGGCGAAACCGATGCAGAAGGCGAAGAGATAGACCCAGAGCCAGGTATCGAGGGTGACCAATTGGTAGGCCATGCTCTGGCCGATGGGGAAGAGGCCGAGCTTGAGACCCACCACGAAGGCGTAGAGACCGATGATGACCAGGGCGAAGCCAATGCTGACCCTGAGCGGATCGGCAAGTGAACGCTTGAGGACGGCGTATTGGAAGAACAGGATCACCAGAATGATCGGCAGCACGTCGCGCAACATGCTGAAAAGATCGAGCACCATGACCAACAGCCCGGAAGGGGGCTCTGTGTCGCTGCTGGGCGCGACCAGCTCCGCGCTATTGGCGATGCTGCCCGGATCGGCGTAGACCAGGATGCCGTAGAGCTGGACGCTGATCATCGGCACCATCACGGCCAGCGCCACCAGGCCGAAGCCATCGATCAGTGAGCTGCGGCCACGAATGGAGGCCGCGAGGCCAATGCCCAGGGCGGCTATAAGGGGCACAGTGACGATATTGGTGGTCACCCCGCCGGAGTCGTAGGCCAGGCCGACGATTTCTTCGGGCGCGAAGAACGTCACCAAGACGACCAGCATATACCCCACGATCATATACCAGTGCAGGGGGTGGCCCAGAATGATTCGGAACACACCGAGCGCCATCACCAGCCCCACGGAGCCGGCAACGATCAGGCGTAGCGTCAGGGCGTTGATCCGCCCATCGCTGATCTGTGCGGCCTGATCGGCGACAGCGATCAGCGCCGGCTCGGCCACCACCGCAGAGAATCCGATGGCAAAGCCGAACAGCATCAGGATCGGCATCGAGCCGCGGCGGGCGAACTGGTTGGCCAGGCGCTTGCCCACCGGAAAGATGCTCAGTTCTAGCCCCTGCAGGAACAGCGCGACGCCAACGGCAACGATCAACAGGCCGATCGTCATGCTTAACCCGTTGTCGGGCCATTGCCTCAGCAGCAGTGCCTGAAAAAGGACCACCACAATGATAATCGGCAACAGGTTACGCATGGCATGGGCCAGCGCTTTGAGAAAATCCCTGAGTTGCTCTGCCAAGACCGGCTCCCCTGAGCATGTTCCGTTGATACGACAATCGGTCTTGTCGCTGTTAAGCGGGGCGTGGACAGGCTAGCCTGTCATTTCAGATAGTAACATTAGCCTGATTCGATGGATGACTGGCGATGTGCCACGGTCACTGGCGACATGATACGTCTGAGGCCACATTATATCATCGCGTATGGCCTTGTGTGGGAATGCCCGGTTTGTCGTGAATTGATCAGGGTCAAGACTATGTTTTTCGTCCGGAACGAGATCGCGCGCATCGCGCAAAAAGGAGAGGAGCAGCCATGAATGTCTCGTTGATCATCGTGCTGGTGGTGCTGGGCCTGCTGGTCATCTACAGCGTCAGTATTTACAACCGGTTGGTGGCCTTGAAGAACCGCTATCAGAATGCCTTTGCACAGATCGAGGTGCAGCTGAAGCGTCGCTACGACCTCATTCCCAATCTGGTGGAGACGGCCAAGGGCTACATGGCCCATGAGCGTGAGACACTCCAGGCTGTCACAGAGGCGCGTAATACGGCCCTGGCGGGCCTAAAGCACGCCGCGGCACAACCCGGAGAGCCGGGAGCCATGGCCGAACTGGCCGGTGCCGAAGGGGCGCTGGGGGCTGCGCTTGGACGCTTCAACATGGTCATGGAGGCATACCCGGACCTCAAGGCATCCGAGAATATGCGCCAGCTCTCCGAGACGCTTACCAGCACCGAGAACCGGGTCGCCTTTGCTCGTCAGGCCTTCAATGACGCGGTCATGCAGTACAACACCTACAAGCAGAGTTTCCCTCCGATCCTGCTGGCAGGTCCGTTGGGGCATCGAGAGGATGCGGCCCTGCTCGAATTCGAGGACAGCGCCGAGATTCAGGCGGCACCCAAGGTCAGCTTCTGACGGGAGTAGGAATGGACTTTTTCGGAGCCCAGGACCAGGCGCGGCGGCTGACGGTACGGCTGGTACTCCTGCTGCTCATGGCGGTGGCCGGTATGGTGGCTGCGGCGGTGCTGATCGTGGCGGTGGCCATGGCACTGCTCGATGGCGGGCAGGCCGGTGCCGATCCCCTGGCGCGTGCGTTCGAGCCGGTGTTGCTTGGCAGTGTCGCCCTTGGGGTTGTGGCAGTGGTGACTGTCGGAAGCCTGATGCGCCACCGGCAGCTCCGGGGCGGCGGCTCTGCGGTTGCCGAAGCGTTGGGGGGACGCCTGATCAATGCGAATACCCATGACACCGACGAGCAACGACTGCTCAATGTGGTGGAGGAGATGGCCATCGCCTCTGGCATGCCCGTGCCGGCGGTCTATGTGCTGGAAGAGTCCGCCATCAACGCCTTTGCCGCGGGCCACGCGCCCCACGATGCCGCCATCGGTGTCACCCGTGGCGCTATCCAGTCACTCGATCGAGACGAGCTACAGGGTGTCATAGCCCATGAATTCAGCCATATCCTGCACGGCGACATGCGCCTCAACATGCGCCTCGTCGCGCTACTCTACGGTATTCTGGTGATTGGCCTGGTCGGCCGCATGCTGCTGCGGGGCATGGTCGGTCGGCGTGCGGTGCGCAGCTCGCGTCGCGGTAACGGCCAGGCAGTAATGCTGGGTGCGGGCATTGCTCTGATGGCAGTGGGCTACGTGGGAACGCTCTGCGGCAATCTCATCAAAGCTGCCGTCAGCCGGCAGCGCGAGTTCCTGGCGGATGCCAGCGCGGTGCAGTACACCCGCAATCCGGCAGGCCTGGCGCGGGCACTGAAGCGCCTGGCAGCCCACTCCCATGGCTCCGAGCTGCGGGCCACTCAGGCAGCCGAGTTCAGTCATCTCTATTTCGGTCGCGGCCTGCGCGGCCTGAGCGGGCTCACCGCCACCCACCCGCCGCTGACTACGCGTATCGAGCGACTAGAGCCCGATTGGGATGGAAGCCTCCCGGAGCCGCGTCCGGTCAGTGACGATCCGGCAGCCGAAAGGCGTGAGCCCGGCGATGTGCCGTCGGCTGCCGGGCTGGCGGGTCTAGCCGCCGTTGATACCCTGTCGTCTCGGCCCACGACGACGCACTCTGCCGGTACGCATGGCCTTTCGCAGCGGGTCGGGCAGCCCGGCCCGGCGGATATCCTGCGTGCACGCCAGACCTTGGATGGGCTGGACGACCGCCTGCTGGAGGCTGCCCATGAGCCCTATGCCGCCCGGGCGTTGGTCTACGGCATATTGATGGGCATTGATCCATCCAGCCGCCAGCGCCAGCGTCAGGCGCTGGTGGACCAGGCGCTACCAGAGGTGCTGGTGGAGCTGGACCGCCTGGCTCCTCCGCTGGCGGCCATGACCCCTGGCCAGCGGCTGGCGCTGATCGAACTGGCTTTACCGGTACTGCGCCAGCTAACCACGACTCAGTTCGCCGGCTTCCGGACCTGCCTTGCCCGGCTGATGGCCGAGGAGACGCACCCCGGTGCCCTGCAGTGGGCGCTGCATCGTATCGTGCTTGTGGGAATCGAAGGGCCACGTTACCGTCGACACCGTCATCGTCAGCTGGCTGCGCTGGAGGCTCCCATTGCACGTTTGCTGTCGAGCCTGGCCAAGGCGGGGGATGTGGAAGAGGCTGAGGCCAGGGAGGCTTTTCAGTCCGCTCTTCAGGCGTTGCCGATCGCGCCAGCTTACATGGACCGGCTGGCGGGTCCGGCGGAGCTGGATCAGGCAGTGGAACAGCTACTGCAGTTGCCGGACGACGAAAAGATTCTGCTGCTGGATGCCATGGCGCGCTGCGTGTTCCACGACGGTCGTATTGCGCCGCCTGAGGCTGAGATGTTGCGGGCGGTTGCCTGGTCAATGGGCTGCCCTTTGCCGGCGACAGCCGCTGATTGATACCTGGCTCTACCCGCTGAAAAGGGATCGTTTTGTCGATGCGCTGTCCAACCTATTATCACAGGGCACGTGCTCTCGACTTGCAGGTTCGTCAGGGCTTTGCTGCAATGGATCTCTTTTCCTGACGGCCTCACATTGATTGGAGATACTTGAATGGCGAAGACCCCCTGGAAGCTTGCCGCGGTAGGGCTGACCCTTGCGCTGGGCCTGGCTGGCTGTGGCGATACGGAAGACGAGGCCGGGGCACCCGAGGTCGAGGAGACGGAGATTCCCGCGGGCGAGACACTGGAAGATACCATGCCCGACGATACGGAAGCGGCGACCGAAGAGGCGCCCGTGGCAGAGGAAGAGGCCACACCGGAGGACGCTGCTCCCATAGAGCCGGGCGACGATATCGAAGCGGATGCCGAGACGTTGGGTGAATCCCCGGCTGCAACCTTGGATGAAGGGAGCGCCCTGCCGGGTGAGCCTACCAGCTCGGATATCGATGCCATCCTGGAGGACACCGAGCGTCGCTTCGAGGAGGCACAGCGGCGTATTGATGAACAGTATGAAGAGGTTGAGCGAGATTCGCCGGCACTGGAGCCGATGGAAGAGTCGACGGACTTTCGCTCGACGATCGAACCCATGCAGGACGATGATACCGGCGACTCCCCTTCGGCCATCGACGAGGAAGCGGAGCGGCGAGGCGAAACGACGCAGTCGGATATCGATGCCATGCTGGAGGAAACCGAGCGTCGCTTCGAGGAAGCGCGGCGCCAACTCGACGAACAGTTCGAAGAAGCCGAGCGGCGCGACCCGCAGAGTGAAGCGCCTCAGTTCGACATCGAGGATTGAGGGCCCGTGCTGCGTCATGCCATGAAAAAGGCCCGCCGTCAGGCGGGCCTTTCGTCTGGGGGGCCAGTCTTCAAGCAGAAGCCAGGCCAATGCGCCTGCCGAAGCAGTACCTCAGTCGGCGAGCTTGATGTTGGAGGCCTGAAGGCCCTTCTTGCCCTGGGTGACCTCGAAGGTAACCTTTTGGCCATCCTGCAGGGTCTTGAAGCCGTCAGCCTGAATCTCGGAGAAGTGGGCGAACAGGTCGTCACCACCGTCGTCCGGAGAGATGAAGCCATAGCCCTTGGTATCGTTGAACCACTTGACAGTGCCAGTTGCCATTGTCGATTTCCTTACTTACTGATTGATCGTGCAGGGCACTCGGCAGTACCGGAGGCCCGAAGTGCGTGGGCAAGGCGAGAAAAGTGCGCTTCGGGTCTATCGACAGTTCGACATACTGTTAACGACTTTCCACTTGCTGTCCGACGCAACGGATAATGCATGAGTGGCGAACCACCATGCCCGCCCAAACAACTTTAGATAGAAATAATCGAAGCGTCCAGCGAATCCCGAGCATGAAATATGCCATACCGAGTCTGTCCTTGAGCCGACCCATGCCTGCCTGCGAGGCGCTACGCACCAGATCGAAAAGCTGGTTGCAGGGAGACCGCCGGCAGCGCGTAGCCAACCGGTGCGGTTCTCTGACGACCACGGCAAAGCCGCAGCCATGCTACCCGGAACGTGTTGTCCCGATCGAGGCATTGAGTGCCAGGTGTTGGTTTGTAAGGCGATGGCGTAGAATCGCCCCGTTGCCCGATTCCGGGTAATGCATCGGCAGGGAGCGCTCGAGCCATGTTGTGGGATGCCCAGTTCTGGCCATTTGTGGTTGCCATTACTCTGCTGACTCTCAGCCCCGGGGTGGATACTTTACTGGTGATCCGCAATACGGCTCGCGGTGGCGTCCGCGATGGCGTGCTGACCAGCGTAGCGATCTGCTGCGGCCTGTTCGTGCATGCCACCATATCGGCGCTGGGGATTTCCCTGATCCTGCTGCAGTCGGCATGGGCCTTCGGCCTGCTCAAGGTGGCGGGAGCCGGTTACCTGATATGGCTGGGGGTCGCCAGTCTGCTGGCGGCACGACGTGGCCAGGGCCTGCCAATTGAAGGCGTGATGGGCGCGCGCGAGGCGCGCTCGGTGTGGCGGCCGCTTCGGGAAGGGCTGCTGTCCAACGTGCTCAATCCCAAGACCGTTGTCTTCTACATGGCATTTCTGCCCCAATTCATCGCCCCGACGGACCCTGCCCTGATCAAGTCGTTGTGGCTGGCAGGCGTGCATTTCATCATCGCCAACCTGTGGCAGATCGGTATCGTCTTGACGGTGGGCAGTGCGGGGCGCTGGCTGGGAAGCCGCCTCTTTGCGCGCGTCTTGAATGGAGCAACCGGCGCGGTACTGATCGGGTTTGGCATCAAGCTGGCGCTGGAGCGTCATCCCGTTTGAGCGATTGCAAACGCTTGGGCCCCGGTATGCAACCGGAGCCCAATAAGGGGAATGCGAGTGTCGTTCGAGTGGCGCCGGCTAGTTGCGTGCCAGCAGCGAACCGTCGTAGCGCACCGTGGTTTCCGCCGAGCTGAGCATCGAAACGCCCTCGGTGCTGCCGCCGTTGGCCAGGCTCTCGAAGATGACCCGGTAGGCGAGCACCGCCTGGACATAGTCGCGTGTCTCGCGGAAGGGAATGCTCTCCACGAAGAGGTCGAACTCCTCTGGCGAGTCGCGCAGCCAGCGATCGACCCGGCCGGGGCCGGCATTGTAGGCCGCGGCTGCCGCCAGGCGATTGCCCCGATAGCGGTCGGTCATGTCGCGAATATAGGTGCTGCCCAGGCGGATGTTGAGCTCCGGGTCGAGCACGCCGTAAGGCCCGGGGTCACTGATGCCGAGCTGGCGGCTGAGCTGGGTGGCGGTGCCGGGCATTATCTGCATCAGCCCGCGGGCGCCAGCGGGGGAGAGCGCCGTCGGATTGTAGGCACTTTCGCGTCGCGCAATGCCCATCAGCAGGTAAGGGTCAACGCCGGTATTGTTGCCCCAGCGCAGGAAGTAATCCCGATAGGCTTCCGGAAAGCGCCAGTCCAGCGCGTCCCACATTTGGCCGGTGATGGTGGTCTGGACAAGGCGAGCATGCCAGCCCCGGCGCGCGGCGTAGTCGGCGAGGGCCCGCGCCTCTCTGGGTGTTCCAATGGCCACTGCATTCAGCCACTCGCTGTTGGCCAGGCCATCCTCGCCGATGCGCAGCAGGGCTTCCGTACGCTGCACGGCTGGCCACTGGGCGACCTCCTGACGATACGCCTCGTCGAAGCCATTGCGCTCGAGGTTCAGGGAATAGGGGCGATTGAGACGGTCCGATGCGGCGAAGGCGAAGAAATTGCGTCCGTCGGCAGCGCGAGCATAGGCGACCTGGGCACGCTCCGTGTCACCCAGCTGTTCGTGGGCCCGCGCCTTCCAGTATTGCCAACGACTGTTGTCGCGGGTCTCATCGGGCATTGCCTCGATCCAGCGGAGTGCGCCGGACCAGTCCCGGCTGCTCAGGGCATGGCGCACGCGCAACTCGAGTACCCGCGCGGTACCCACACGGGGCAGAATATCGTCCACCCAGCCCCGGTTATTGTCGATGTTGCGCACCAGGGAGTAGAAGGCCAGGTCCTCCTCGATGGCATGGCGATGCTCGCCGTCGAAGGTCAGGTAAGGGGCAACCTTGCGCCATGCCTCCATGGCGGCTTCGGTATCGGCACGGGTGAAGCCATGCATGGCGGCGGCAAACAGCGCCCCGCTGCCGAGGCACTCGGGGCCGATGCAGTTGGGTACTTGGGTGATGGCAGCGTAATTCCCCTGCAGGCGGGCCTTGGCGTCGCGGGCTTCCTGCCAACGACTGCCGAGCTGGCGACCCAGGTAGCTGGCAAGGCCGCTTTCGCCCTGTTGCCAGGCCAGCATCTTGCGCTCCCAGATATCGACTTCGCTGATCTCCCCCGTTTCCCGCAGTTGGCGGAACAGGGGGTCGCAGGCTGACGATTGCGAGCTGCCCACGTGCCACAGCTTTCGCCCACCCTGCGCAGCAGCCTCGGGATCGCTGCCAAGCAGCGCCGTATAGTAATGGCATTGACGTTCGGCGCCTGCGGGCTCGCCATCGGCAACGGCGAGGACGGCACCGTAGCGACCTGCGCTGCCGTAGCGGCTGATGGCCTGGCCGCGCATCCACTCGGCCAGGGGGGCGTCCTTGTGCCGCTCGATGAACGCCAGTATCTGGCTGGGCTCGGCCTGGGGCAGTTGATCGCGCAGGCGGTGATACTCCACATAGCCGTAGAGCACATGATCATTGATGGTGCTGCTGTTGATTCTGCTCCACTGCTGGTTGCGAGCCGCCTCCAGTGCCTCACGCATGGCGCTGTCGCTCGGCTGGGCATGAGCAACGAGTGGCAGGCTGATGGCAGCCGCGGCAAGCCAGGCGGCGGCGCTGTTTAGCAGGTGGCGATGGCGCATGGTGGCGGCCTCCGGAAGGCTTGAGTCGGAACCTCTGTATCGTCGCCCATTGGAGCATATTTGAGTAGGGGGTGGGTGATGATTTCCAGGGTCTTGGTTGGCTTCGTTCAACGGTGAGATGCTTGTGCGCAAACAGCGTGAGGGCTAGGCTGAACAGGTTTCTATCAAACGCTTGTTGGGCTATCGCGAGGAGTAGGATGTGACCCAAGACATACAGCCTGGCGAGGTTGTCCGCCGTGACCCCGAGGCCTGGCGAATCGCTCTGACCCGCTTCGTCTCTATCATCCCGCATACCCAGGAATTGGGACTCGAGGTGATCAGTGTGGTTCCCCCGGAGGTGACAATGCGGCTTCCCTGGCGTGACGAGCTGCTGGGCGATACCACGCGGGGGCTGGTGCATGGTGGCGTACTCACGATGCTGCTGGATACGGTATGCGGCTCTGCGGTGCTTTGCGGCCTGCCCTCGCCGGAGGTCTGCCCGACGTTGGACCTGCGCGTCGACCATTACCGGCCGGCGTTGGCGGGTCGTCCCATCATGGCCAGTGCCCGTGTGCTCTCCGTAACAGAATCGGTGGTCTTCACCGAAGGCACGCTCTGGCAGGATTCCGAGCGGCCGGTGGCCCGCGGCATTGGCAATTTCATGCGCCTGGGGCCTCGCAACACGCCGCCGGGCTTTGGTGAGGCGTTGTTCAGCGGGGCCAATGAGGGAGCGAACGACGATGGTTGACGACTTTCACGATGCGGCCTGGCTGGAGAAAACCCGGGCCGAAGGCGATGTCGCCGCCTGGCTGGAGCGAGTGCCCTATACCCGCTTCATTGGCGTTTCGGCATCGCCCGACACCGAGGGAGACGGCATGGTTTTTCATCTTGAACCGCGCCCTCACAATATCGGCAACATCCTGCTGCCTGCCGTTCACGGCGGGGTGGTGGCTGCCTTCATGGAGACAGCCGGCACCCTCGACCTGATGCTCGCGACGCGGACACCCCGGTTGCCGCGTATCGTCGACTTCTCCATTGATTATCTACGCGCGGCCCGCGTGATACCGACCCATGCTCGCTGCAGCCTTTTGCGGGAGGGACGGCGCATGGCCAATGTCCAGGTCAAGGCCTGGCAGGAGCGTGAAGATGAACCTGTGGCCACGGCGCGTCTGCACTTCGTCTTGAGCACCACAGAACACCCCGACGCTTGAAATTCCCGCCTCGGACCCCATATCGCTGAACAGTTCTACACGCGCGACGCCATGGCGGCGTCGCCGCTGGTTCAAGCCATGAGGTAACCGATCCATGTCCACTACCGCTCACGAGGAAACGCTCGGCTTCCAGACCGAGGTCAAGCAGCTGCTGCACCTGATGATTCACTCCCTCTATTCCAACCGGGAGATATTTCTACGCGAGCTGATTTCCAACGCTGCCGATGCCTGCGACAAACTGCGCTATGCGGCGCTGGACAACGATGCGCTGTATGAAGGCGACAGCGAACTGCGTATCGAGATCACGCATGACGAGAAGGCCGGCACGGTAACGGTACGCGACAACGGCATCGGCATGAGTCGTGACGAGGTGATTCAGAACCTGGGTACCATCGCGCGTAGCGGCACCGCCGAGTTCCTCAAGCAGCTCTCCGGCGAGCAGCAGAAGGATGCCAGGCTGATCGGCCAGTTCGGCGTGGGCTTCTACTCCAGCTTTATCGTCGCCGATGAGGTGACAGTGCGAACCCGCAAGGCCGGCACTGACAAGGCGGAGGGCGTCGAGTGGCGCTCCAGGGGAGAAGGCGAGTTTACCGTTGCAGATATCGAGAACGAGCGCCACGGTACCGAAATCGTGCTTCACCTCAAGCCGGATGCCAAGGAGTTTGCCGACGACTTCCGCCTCAAGGGGCTGGTGCGCAAGTACTCCGATCATATCGAGGTCCCGGTACGCATGCCCAGGATCGAGGTCGCCAAGGATGACGACGGCAATGAGATAGAGGGAAGCGAAGTTACCACCTGGGAAACCGTCAACGAGGCCACCGCACTCTGGTCCCGGCCCAAGGGCGAGATCTCCGATGACGAGTACAAGGCGTTCTACAAGCATGTGGCCCATGACTTCAGCGATCCGCTGACCTGGAGCCACAACAAGGTCGAGGGCAAGCTCGAGTACACCAGTCTGCTCTTCGTGCCGGGGCGTGCTCCCTTCGACCTCTACGAGCGGGATGGCTCCCGGGGCGTGAAGCTCTATGTGCAGCGCGTCTTCATCATGGACGATGCCGAGCAGTTCCTGCCGCTCTACCTGCGTTTCATCAAGGGGGTGCTCGATACCCGCGAACTCTCTCTCAACGTTTCCCGTGAGCTGCTTCAGCAGGATCCCAAGGTCGAGAAGATCAAGAGCGCGCTGACCAAGCGGGCGCTCGACATGCTCAAGAGGCTGGCCAAGGACAAGGAAAGCTACCAGACCTTCTGGAATACCTTCGGCACCGTGCTTAAGGAAGGGCCGGCCGAGGACTACGCCAACCGTGAAAAGATCGCAGGGCTGCTACGGTTCTCCTCAACGCATACCGATAGTGCCACCCAGGACCAGTCACTGGCCGACTACGTCGAGCGCATGAAGGAAGGGCAGGCAAAGATTTACTACATCGTGGCCGACAGCTTCAATGCGGCCAAGTCGAGCCCGCACCTGGAGATCTTCCGCAAGAAGGGCATCGAGGTGCTACTGCTCTCCGATCGGATCGACGAGTGGCTGATGAGCCACCTCACCGACTTCGACGGTAAGACCCTGGTCGACGTGGCCAAGGGTGATCTCGATCTTGGCGAGATCGAGGGTGAAGAGGAGAAGAAGGCCCAGGAAGAGACCGCCAAGGCCAAGGAGGCGCTGGTCAAGCGTGTCAAGGAGGCCTTGGGGGATGAGGTCCAGGAGGTCAAGGTGACCCATCGACTGATCGATTCGCCGGCCTGTGTGGTGCTGCCCGAGCATGAGATGGGCTTTCAGATGCGTCGCATCATGGAGGCGGCCGGGCAGAAGGTGCCTGAGGTCAAGCCGATACTCGAGCTCAACCCGGAACATGCGCTGGTCGACCGGCTCGAATCGGCTGAGGGCGAACGTTTCGCTGACCTGGCGCGAATCCTGCTGGATCAGGCGATCATCGCCGAGGGCGGTCATCTCGATGATCCGGCGGCCTACGTCAAGCGCCTCAATGCGCTGCTGACAGCCTGATTCCGCAAGGGCAACACCCCATCGATGGTCCACGTCACAGGCCGCCTTCGGGCGGCCTGTGCGTGTTTGTGATCACGGCCAGGCCGGCCCTTTACGTCAACGTCACATCCTGTTTTTTCCATTATTTCAGCCGGATAGTGCTACATTCAGTTGCTGTCGATCGACATCATTGCGGTTGTGCATTGCGGCATGGTCAGGTATGAATAGTCAGTTTGACCTATTCGAAACTTCGATAACCATAAGGGAGATCCAACGTGAAGATTGGTGCACCCAAGGAGCTCGCCCAGGGGGAGGCACGCGTCGCGCTGACCCCTGACAGTGCGCAGCTCATACACAAGCTTGGACACGAATGCCTGATCGAATCAGGAGCCGGCATCGCTGCCGGTTTCGATGACGAGGCCTATCGCTCCGCCGGTGTGGCAGTGGTGGAGAGCGCCGAGGCGCTCTGGCGCGAGGCCGAGGTGGTCATCAAGGTGCGCGAACCCAGCGACGCGGAAGCCGACCTGCTGCGGGAAGGCCAGACGCTGATCGCCTTCTTCTGGCCGGCCCAGAACGAGGCGCTGCTGGAGCGCTGCAAGGCCAGGGGCGCCACCGTGGTCGCCATGGACATGGTCCCGCGAATCTCTCGGGCCCAGAAGATGGATGCCCTGTCGTCCATGGCCAATATTGCTGGCTATCGGGCGGTGATCGAGGCGGGCAACAATTTCGGCCGCTTTTTCACCGGCCAGGTCACTGCCGCCGGGAAAGTGCCACCGGCCAAGGTGCTGGTCATCGGCGCTGGTGTGGCGGGTCTCGCCGCCATTGGTACTGCAACGAGCCTCGGTGCGGTGGTTCGCTCCTTCGACGTGCGCCCCGAGGTTGCCGAGCAGATCGAATCGATGGGCGCCGAGTTCCTGTTTCTCGACTTCGAGGATTCCCAGGATGGCTCCGGCACCGGCGGCTATGCCGCACCGTCAAGCCCCGAGTTCCGCGAGAAGCAGCTGGCGCTGTTCCGTGAGCAGGCGCCAGAGGTCGATATCGTCATCACCACGGCGTTGATTCCCGGCAAGCCAGCGCCCAAGCTGTGGCTCGAGGACATGGTCAAGGCCATGAAGCCGGGGTCGGTCATTGTCGACCTGGCTGCCGAGAAGGGCGGCAACTGCGACCTCACCAAGCCCAACGAGAAGGTGGTCAGCGACAATGGCGTGACCATCGTCGGCTTTACCGACTTCCCTTCGCGCATGGCGACCCAGTCATCGTTGCTTTACTCGACCAACATCCGTCACATGCTCACCGACCTGACGCCTGAAAAGGATGGTGCCATCGTCCATGACATGGAAGATGACGTGATCCGAGGGGCGACGGTCACTCATCAGGGTGAGGTTACCTTCCCGCCGCCGCCCCCCAAGGTCAAGGCGATTGCCGCCGCCAAGCCCAAGCCCAAGGAGAAGGTGCCGACACCGGAGGAGAAGAAGGCCGCAGAACTCGCCACCTTCAAGGTGCAGACCAAGCGACAGGTGACGTTGCTTGGCGTCGGGGGGGCATTGATGCTGCTGCTTGGCCAGATTGCCCCGGCCTCGTTCATGCAACACTTCATCGTTTTCGTGCTGGCCTGCTTCGTCGGTTTCCAGGTGATCTGGAATGTCAGCCATTCGCTGCATACGCCGCTGATGGCGGTGACCAATGCCATTTCCGGGATCATCATTCTCGGGGCGGTCCTGCAGATCGGATCGGGCAACTGGGTGGTGGTATTGCTTGCGGCGATTTCGGTACTGATCGCGACCATCAATATCGTGGGTGGCTTCCTGGTGACACGCCGGATGCTGGCCATGTTCCAGAAGTCCTGAGCGGCGGAGTAACGACATGTTGGGTCAAGGTTTTGTTTCTGCCGCAGCCATTGCGGCAAGCGTTCTCTTCGTGCTCTCCCTGGGTGGACTGAGCAATCAGGAAAAAGCCAAGCGTGCCGTCTGGTACGGCATCGTCGGCATGGCGGTGGCGGTGCTTTTCACCGCTTTCGGTCCGGGCATCGGCAACTACTGGCTGATGATCCCGATGATCGCGATCGGCTCGGTGATTGGTTGGAAAGTGGCCACGCGGGTGGCCATGACCGAAATGCCCCAGCTGGTGGCGGCGCTGCACAGCTTCGTCGGCCTGGCGGCGGTGTTCGTCGCCTGGAACGCCGATCTCGAGCGGCGTCGGGTACTGGCGGCACAGGCACTCGGTGCCGGCTACCAGGAGTTTTCGGCCTTTGCCGCCCTGGTGGCGACCAAGGCATCGGATGAACTCACCTTCCTGCAGCTCGAGGTGGTGTTCGCCATCTTCATCGGTGCGGTGACATTCACCGGTTCGGTGGTGGCCTTCGGCAAGCTGGCCGGCAAGGTGGACGGCAAGCCACATAAGCTGCCCGGCGGCCATATGCTCAATGCGGGAGCGGCCGCATTCAGTCTGCTGTTGGCGATTCTCTACCTCAACGGTGCCGGCTTCTGGACCCTGCTGATTCTCGCGGCGCTGGCCTTCTTCATCGGCTGGCACCTGATCATGGGTATCGGCGGTGCCGATATGCCGGTGGTGGTGTCGATGCTCAACAGCTACTCGGGCTGGGCGGCGGCAGCGATCGGCTTCACCCTCTCCAACGATCTGCTGATCGTCACGGGGGCGCTGGTGGGTTCCTCCGGGGCCATTCTCTCCTACATCATGTGCAAGGCGATGAACCGCAACTTCGTCAGCGTCATTCTCGGTGGCTTCGGTGGTGGCACCCAGGGGCCGGCTGCCGAGATCGAGGGCGAGCAGGTGGCCATCGATGCCGCGGGCGTGGCCAGTTCACTGAATAACGCCGACAGCGTGGTTATCGTGCCTGGCTACGGCATGGCCGTGGCCCAGGCCCAGAACGCGGTGAGCGAGCTGGTGCGCAAGCTGCGCTCGGCAGGCAAGGAGGTGCGCTTCGCCATACACCCGGTGGCCGGGCGTCTGCCAGGGCACATGAACGTACTGCTGGCCGAGGCCAGGGTGCCCTACGATATCGTGCTGGAAATGGACGAGATCAACGATGATTTCCCCAAGACCGACGTCACGATCGTCATCGGCTCCAACGATATCGTCAACCCTGCCGCCCAGGACGACCCCAACAGCCCCATCGCCGGCATGCCGGTGCTTGAGGTCTGGAAGTCCTCGGTCGTCTTCGTCTGCAAGCGTGGCCAGGGCACGGGCTATTCGGGCATCGAGAACCCGCTCTTCTACAAGGAGAACACGCGGATGTTCTATGGCGATGCGCGAGAGAGCATCGATTCGCTGCTCTCCTTGATCGACTGAGGCGATATCGCCCGGGCCGGTATCGCCGGCCCGGTGCTATGCTAGGCATCAGGCGCCCCCGAAGGGGGCGCTTTTCGTTACACTCTTCTCTCTACCCGACTTTTTCAGGGGTGAACATGTCCGATGATCCCATGCGGGTGGCGGTGCTGGGCGGGGGCAGTTTCGGTACTGCACTTGCCAGCATTGCTGCCGACAACGGGGCAGAAGTGTGTCAGTGGCTACGCGACATCGATCTGGTGGAACAGATCAACCGTGAACACCGAAACGGCCGCTACCTGCCCGACTTTGCCATCAACCCGGCGGTCAAGGCATCGAGTGATATGCAGGCAGTGCTCGAGCGGGCGGAACTGGTGCTGGTGGCGATTCCCTCCAAGGCCTTTCGTGACGTCGTGCGGCAGGCACGCCCCTGGCTTCGCTCCGACCAGATCCTGGTGAGTACGACCAAGGGTATTCAGGAGGAGGGCTTCAAGCTGATGAGCCAGATCCTTCAGGAGGAGACGGGCTTTACCCATATCGGGGTGATCTCGGGCCCCAACCTGGCCACCGAAATCGCCCAGAAACAGCTCACCGCCACGGTAGTCGCCAGCGACGACCCGCTGACTCGTACTCGGGTGCAGCAGGCGCTGAGCTGTGACTACTTCAGGGTCTATGCCAGTAACGACCGCTACGGCGTTGAGCTGGGCGGGGCGTTAAAGAACATCTATGCGATCGCCGCCGGTATGGCCGCCGCGCTGGGCATGGGCGAGAACACACGCAGCATGCTCATGACCCGGGCGCTGGCCGAGATGGGGCGTTTTGCGGTGGACCAGGGGGCCAATCCCATGACGTTCCTCGGCCTTGCCGGCGTGGGTGACCTGATCGTCACCTGCTCGTCGGACCTGTCGCGCAACTACCGAGTCGGCTATGCGCTGGGCCAGGGAAAATCCCTCGATGAGGCGGTGGCGGCTCTGGGTCAGGTAGCCGAGGGGGTCAACACGGTGCGCCTGGTGCGCGACAAGGCTCGCGAGGCCGGTGTCTACATGCCCCTGGCCGAAGGGCTCTACCAAGTGCTGTTCCAGGGCGTGCCGGCGCGCGAAATGGCGCGCATGCTGATGCGGGGGGAGCAGAGCAGCGATGTGGAATTTCTGCTCTCACGGGAAGATGTGCAGCGGGCCCACCGGCGGGTCGAGGCCGCCGACGACCAGCCGGACGCCAGCAGGCATGGGAGCGGGCAATGAGTAAGCGCCTGCTGATCATGCGCCATGGAGAGGCCGGCCCGGGCAGCGTCGATGCCGAGCGCACGCTCACCGTTCGCGGCCATGCTGAAGCTGCGCGCATGGCCGACTGGCTGCAGTATCAGGAGCTGGCCCAGGCGCGAATACTCGCCAGCCCGTATCGGCGAGCGCAACAGACGGCGGAGCATGTGGCGGCCAGCCTGGGATGTGAGATTCAGACCCTGGGTATCGTCACGCCGGACGATCCCCCCGAGGCGGTGATTGACTGGCTGCTGGAGCAGACCGGCAGAGGGCCGTTCGTGCTGGTCAGCCATATGCCGCTGGTGGGTGCCGTGACAGGGCTTCTGGTCGAGGGGCGAAGTGACCGCGGGCTGGGCTTTCCCACGGCGGCCGTGGCCGAGCTCGAAGCCGAGGTGTGGGCGACAGGCTGTGCCAGGCTGCGGCGCTTCATGGCGCCGAACGACGTGGCTTGGCCGGACCAGCGCACCTGACCATGGGAGTGAGTGCTAGCCAGAACAACCCGACTTAAATCAGCCCGGCGAGGCGCAGGCCGAAGACACCCAGGGTGATGGTAACGCTTGCCATCAGCGTGGTGAGGGCAATGATGTTGGCGGTAAGCACCGCATTGCCGCCCATCGCCTTGGCCATTACAAAGGCAGCCGCTGCCGTGGGGCTGGCGAAAAACAGGAAGAGCACACCGAGTTCGCGCCCTTCGAAGCCGACCAGCCAGGCGGCACTGGTGGCCAGTATCGGTATCGTGATCATCTTCATCAGGCTGGCGCCGGTGGCTAGGCGCCCCGATGCCCGGATCGAGCCCAGGGAGAGGGTGGCGCCGATACAGATCAGCGCCAGGGGCAGGGTCAACGAGGCAAAATACTCCCCTGAGGTCATCAGCCAGCCGGGCAGGCGTAGCTCCATTGCGGCAACCGGCACTGCTGCAACCACGGCCAGGATCAGCGGATTGTGTGCAATATGCGAAATGATGCTGCGCCAGTTGGTCCGTTGATTGGGTTGATAGGCGGCCAGGGCAATCACCGAAAAGGCGTTGTAGGTGAGAATCACCACCCCAAGCAGCAGGCCGCCGGCAGAGAGGCCATAGTCACCGTACATGCCCGCGGCGAGCGCTAGCCCGACGATGCCACAGTTGCCGCGGAAGGCGCCCTGAACATAGACGCCACGGTCTGGGTGAGGCACCCGCAGGATCGCCCAGCCCCAACTGAACAGGAAGCTGCCCAGGGTGGCCAGGGCGAAGAAGCCGAGCAGCAGGGGGTTCAGCGTGGCGTCCAGGTCGGCCTTGATGATGCTGAGAAAGATCAGCATCGGCATGGTCCCCTTGAAGACCAGTAGCGAAGCGGTATTGATGAAGGGCTGATCGATCCAGCCGGCACGCTTCAGGCCCAGACCGATGAAGACCATGACGAAGACCGGCAGCGTGACTTCCAGGGTGCCGAAGAAGACGTCGATCAGTTCCATTCAGCGAGCCAGCCACAGGCCGACCGTCACGGCGGCGATTACGGTGATCCAGAAAATTCGGTTACGGATCCGGGTATCACGCGGGGGGCGCGGCGCTGGCATGACGAGACTCCGATAGCGTCTTGGGTGTCGGGGAGTAGATGGGTTCGACTTGGCGAAATAGGGTAAACCCGTTAGCCTGCTATCGCCATAGACTTTACGTCTTGCTTGACACTGGATTACACCATGACCGCTTCCCCCGCTAGCCAACGACCGCGATTGATCTTCGCCCATGCCAACGGCTTTCCCGGCATGAGCTACCGCAGCCTGCTCGCACCGCTACACGAGCGCTTCGACGTTCATCCGGTCGATCGCCTGGGTCATCATCCCGACTACCCGGTCGGCCACAACTGGCTGGCACTGCGCGATGAGCTGCTCGATCATCTCACCCATAGTCAGGAGCCCGCCATTGGCGTGGGGCATTCCATGGGCGGCGTGCTGATGGCCATGGCCGCCGAGCGCGCCCCCGAGCGCTTCCGCTGTGTCGTCATGCTTGATCCACCGCTGATGCTGGGACTGGACGCCTGGGGGATGAAGGTGGCCAAGCGTTTCGGCTTCGTCGACCGAGTCACGCCGGCGGGCAAGTCCAGGGGGCGGCGATCGGCGTGGCCCGACCGTGAGGCCATGGCCAATCACCTGCGTCGTCGTGGCCTGTTCCGGCGCTTCACGCCCGATGCACTGCATGACTATGTTGAGGGAGGCACCCGGCTGCGCGATGATGGAACGGCAGAGCTGGTCTATGATCCAGCCATCGAGACCGAGATATTCCGCCAGCTTCCGGACCACTTGACCCGCCTTCCACGGCGCCTGCAAGTGCCTTTTGGGCTGCTCGCCGGTAGCGATTCCGACCTGATCACCCCGGCGCGACGACGTCGGCTTGAACGGCACCGGATCAAGCTGGCTCTGGTACCGGGTACGCACATGTTTCCCATGGAGCACCCCGAGGAGACGCGACAGGCATTGCTGGCAATGCTGGATGACTTGCTGGAGAACTCGGCATGAGCGATCCAAGAGACATTAGCCTGGCCGGTGGGCGGCTCGCGGGATTGTGCTGGGGTCCAGAGGAGGTGCCGACCTGGTTGGCACTCCACGGCTGGCTGGATAACGCGGCGAGCTTCTCGCGGCTGGCGCCCCTTCTGGTACGCCAACTAGGGATCCGCATCGTTGCCATCGACTTCAGCGGACACGGTCATTCGCAACATGTCGCCGGCGACTATGCGCTGTGGGACTACTGCCACGACCTGCTGGATGCCGCCGATGAGCTTGGCTTGGAGCAAACCACCCTGCTGGCTCACTCCATGGGAGCAGGGGTGTCCTGCCTGGTCGCGGCGGCACTGCCTGAACGTATCAGTCGACTGGTGTTGATCGATGGCCTGGGAGCGCTCACCACTCCAGCCGGCGATGCTGCACAACAGCTGCGCAAAGGGCTGCGCGCCAGTCGTCGTTCCCTATCGGCCCCACCACGCTACCCTGATGTCGAGACTGCCGTTGCGGCACGGGTAGCGGGTGGAGTTACGCCCATCGATGCCGAAACGGCCGCCCCGGTGGTGGCGCGCAACCTGAATGACGAAGGCGACGGTCATGTGCGGTTGCGCACCGACGGTCGCCTGCTCTGGCCCTCGCCGGTGCGCCTGACGCCGGAACAGGTCCTGGCCCTGCTCGGGTCCATCCAGGCGCCGGTGCTGTTGATCGAAGGCGAGAGTGGCATACTCGGCGGGCGGGAGTCGGCTGCCGCCGCACGATCGGCGGTTCCGACATTGACCAGGCGGGTATTGCCCGGGGGACACCATCTGCACCTGGAGCCCGGTGCGGTAGCGACAGTAGTGGGAGCCATCCTCGAATGGCAGGCAATGGAAGCGGGCGCGTAACAGGGAGCGACATCAGGAGTGGTGCAATATGAGTGGTTCAATGGCAGCGAAGACCGGTAAGCGTGTCGCCTTGACCCTTGGCAGCGGAGGCGCACGGGGCTATGCCCATATCGGCGTGATCGATGTGCTGGAGGCCCGTGGCTACGAAGTCGTGGCAATCTCCGGCTGCTCCATGGGCGCGGTCATCGGCGGTGTCTATGCGGCGGGAGAGCTCGATGCCTATCGCGAATGGGTCTGCCAGCTCGACTATTTCGATGTGCTCAAGCTGGTGGATGTCACCTGGAGCCCCATGGGAGCCATGCGGGCCAGCAAGGTGATGAGCAAGCTGCAGGGCCTGATGGGCGACATCCAGATCGAGGACCTGCCGATTCCCTTCACCGCGGTGGCCACCGATCTGGCACGTCAGCGTGAGGTGTGGTTCCAGTCGGGCTCTCTGCTGCGTGCCATGCGCGCCTCCATCGCCATCCCGGGGGTGATCACCCCGGTGCATATCGGTGCCCAGACACTGGTAGATGGCGGCCTGCTCAACCCTTTGCCGATCATCCCGACCGTATCGGCCCATGCCGACCTCATTCTGGCGGTGAATGTCACTGCCCATAGCCCGCAGCCGGTGACTCTGGAGGACCTGCTGCCGTCAGAGCGGGGCGTCGACGAAGAGGTATCAGAGAATGACTCGTCGCTGAGCGGCTGGATGGATGTGCGCGGCGCGACCCGCCGTTTTCTGGATGGGCTGGGCAACGGCGGGGAGGACGACGAGAGTGAAGCCGGGGCGGGGAAGGCCTCCACTGGTCGTCGCGCCTGGGGGCGGCTGGACATGATCCTGGCCTCCTTCGACATCACCCAGGCGGCATTGGCGAAATACAAGGTGGCAGGTTATCCCCCGGATATCCTCATCGAAGTCCCCAAGACGGTCTGTGGCGCCTTCGAGTTCCATCGTGCCGACGCCCTGATAAGGCTCGGGCGGCACCTCACCCTGCAGGCGCTGGACCAATACGAAGGTCGATCCCATGGGGGAAGCCCAGGAATGGTCGTTCAGCCGCCCCAGATGCCGGCGGAACGTGAGTCGGGAGGCGGCGTGTGAGTCTGCTAGGCATCCTGGCCACGGCGGCGTAGCAGGACATAGACCGCGCCGGTGCCCCCATCGGCATCCAGGGCCGAGCAGAAGGCGAGTACCGCCGGCCATTCGCGCAACCAGGCGTTCACATGGCTCTTTATCACGGGGTAGTTGGCGGTGCTGCCCCACGCCTTGCCATGCACGATCAGCACGCAGCGCATGCGACTGGCGGCAGCGTCACGCAGAAACCCCTCCAGTTCGCAGCGTGCCTCGTCCAGCGTAAGGCCGTGCAGGTCGAGCCCCGCCTCCCAGGCAATGCGCCCCCGCTTTAGCTGGGTGCGAGTGCGGTGGGGCAGGTCTGACAGGGCAAAATCGAGCGGCTCCGATGGGCGCACGGGCTCCACGCGGCCATCGCTGGTTCGGCTGGCAGTGTCGCTGTTCCCCGCGGCAACCGCCGCGGCGCGCCGCTCGGCCGCCGACGGATCCTTGCGACGTGGTCGCCCGGGATCGGCACGGTCGCTGACAATACGCCTCACGCCGGCTTCATGCAGTGCCTGGCGAAAGGCGCTGACATCGTCTTCATCCGGTGGGCGTCGGCGTCGGCTCATGTGCTACTCGTGGGAAGGGTTCGGGGCGCACAGTATAGCGGCCTGAGCGCGACTGTGAACCGTTGGCCACCGCGGGTACAATCGACCCCTGTCAGCAACCGATCCCACAGGAACCCACGTGGCCGAATCCTCTTCCGTTTCCCGTTCGACGCTCACCCTGGATGATGCGGCCCTGTCCGCCGACCTCGTCACGCTACGCGACTACCTGCGCTGGAGTGTCAGCGAGTTTCATCTGGCCGGCCTGTTCCACGGGCACGGCACCGATTCGCCCTGGGACGAGGGGGTCGCCTTGGTGCTGGGTTCGCTGCACCTGCCCTGGAACGTCGACCCGGCGGTGCTGGATGCGCGGCTGCTGCCCATGGAGCGCCTGCGTATCGTGGCCCTGGTACGCGAACGCATCACCACCCGGCGCCCGCTGCCGTATCTTCTGGGCGAAGCCTTCTTCGCCGGCTTTCCCTTCCACGTGGACGAAAGAGTGTTGATCCCCCGTTCGCCGATTGCCGAGCTCATCGAATCGGGGTTCGAGGCGTGGTTTCCGGATCAACCGCCGACCCGGGTGCTCGACCTCTGTACCGGGTCGGGCTGCATCGGTATCGCCACGGCGCTGCACCTGCCCACCTGCGACGTCGACCTGGCCGATATCAGCCCGGAAGCGCTGGGGGTGGCCAAGCAGAACATCCAGCGTCATGAGGTGGGTGCCAGGGTGCGGGCCGTGCTGTCGGATGTATTCGACGGCCTCGGCGGCCAGCGCTACGACCTGATTGTCTCCAACCCTCCCTACGTGGATGCCCGTGACCTGGCCACCATGCCCTCCGAGTTTCGCCATGAGCCGAGCCTGGCGCTGGAGGCGGGACATGACGGGCTCGATATCGTCCGGCGTATCCTGCGCCAGGCCCGTGAGCATCTCACCGAGGACGGTGTACTGATCGTCGAAGTGGGCAATTCGGACCGCCACCTGGAGGCCGCCTTTCCCGAGGTGCCTTTCCTGTGGCTCGACTTCGAGCGTGGCGGCCAGGGCGTCTTCGCTCTCTCTGCCGCGGAACTCGACGCCCATGCGGCGTCCTTCGCCTGATCGCTGACAGCGATCATCCATAGAATCACTCAGGAGGCACGCCCATGTCCGGCAACACATTCGGCAAGCTGTTCACCGTCACTACCTTCGGCGAGAGCCATGGGCCGGCCCTTGGCGCCATCGTCGACGGGTGCCCGCCGGGCCTGCCGTTGACCGAGGCCGACCTGCAGCAGGACCTGGACCGTCGGCGCCCCGGCACGTCACGTCACACCACACAGCGCCGCGAGCCCGACCAGGTGAAGATCCTCTCCGGCGTGTTCGAGGGGGTGACCACCGGCACCTCCATCGGGCTATTGATCGAGAACACCGATCAGCGTTCCAAGGACTACTCGAACATCAAGGATCAGTTCCGCCCCGCCCACGCCGACTATAGCTACCATCACAAGTACGGTATTCGTGACTACCGGGGCGGTGGCCGCTCCAGTGCCCGGGAAACCGCCATGCGGGTGGCGGCTGGGGGTATTGCCAAGAAGTACCTGGCCACTCAGGGCATTGAAGTGCGCGGCTACATGAGCCAGCTCGGCCCCATCGAGATCGCCTTCAAGAGCTGGGAGGCGGTACATGACAACCCCTTCTTTTGTCCCGACCCGGACAGGGTGGCCGAGCTCGAGGCCTTCATGGATGAGCTGCGTCGAGCCCAGGATTCGGTGGGTGCGAAGATCACCGTGGTGGCCGATGGCCTGCCTCCGGGGCTTGGTGAGCCTGTCTTCGACCGGCTTGATGCCGAGCTGGCGCATGGCTTGATGAGCATCAATGCCGTCAAGGGTGTGGAGATCGGCGACGGCTTCGCCGCCGTGGCGCAGCGGGGCAGTGAGCACCGCGACGAAATGACGCCGGAGGGGTTTCTCTCCAATCACGCCGGCGGCGTGCTCGGCGGCATCTCCTCGGGACAGCAGTTGGTCGCGCATCTGGCGCTTAAGCCGACCTCGAGCATCACCACGCCGGGGCGCTCCATCGACTTGCATGGCCAGGCGGTCGAAGTGATCACCAAGGGACGCCACGACCCCTGCGTGGGCATTCGTGCCACGCCGATCGCCGAAGCCATGATGGCGCTGACCTTGATGGACCACCTGCTGCGTCACCGGGCGCAGAATACCGACGTGCGCGTCACCACGCCGGTGCTGCGCTGAATCGGATTCCGGGCTAGGCCCGCTGGGCCTGGCTGGCTGCTACACTCAATAGACCACTTGAGCCGAGTACCGCCATGAAGATCAACGTCGAGTTCGACCTGACCCCTGACGAGTTCCGCCGTTCCCTGGGCCTGCCCGATGTCGAGGCTTTCCAGCAGGATTTGCTGAACCGGATTCACAAGCAGATGGAGGCTGGGGTCGAAGGCTACGACCCCATGAGCCTTATGCAGCCTTTTCTGCAGCAGCAGGGGCTATCTCAGGGACTTTCTCAGGGCATGACCCAGGGGTTGTCTCAAGGGCTTGCCAGCTTTGGCACCTACCAGCAAATGATGCTGGACATGCTGCGCAAGGCCGGCAGCGGCAAGGCGGATCAAGCAGAGCCCGAAGAGGAAAGAGCCGGAGCAAGAAAGGAAAAGGCAGCGGCCAAGGGCGAGCAGAAGCCAGAGCCGGCCGAGGCTAAGAAGAGCAGCAAGCGGGCAGGTACGGCGAGTGCTCGCTCGAGGTCGCAGCGCAGTGAGTGAGCCGGCCAGGACAATGGCTTCCAAGTGTGAAATCGGGCAATTGTGCGACCTTGGATTGAGCAACATTAAGTTGCAACCAAGGGCGTGGCAGACTACGCTTTGTGCAGTGCAGCATTCATGCCGTGCAGCTTGACTGATGGTTGATTGCGCTGCGCCCGCATGTCTTCAGGTCCACAGGAGGTTACCACCATGCAGGACAAGATGATCGACAATTTCAATCAGCAGACGCGCCGCTTCTTCGAGCCCATGCGCAAGCTGAACTCGCTGATGCTCGGCAATATGGAAAAGATGACCGAGTATCAGTTGGAGGCCATGAAACGCTACAGTCAGCTGGGTACCGAGCGCATGCGCAGTGCCTCGGAAATCAGTGATGCGGAGGATCTCCAGCAGTTCGGCGCTCAGCAGGCCGAAATGATGAGCGAACTCTCCAAGCAAATGATGGAGGATGCCCAGGCTCTGAACGAGATGAGCCAGGAATTCCGCTCCGAGCTGGAGAAGCTGCTTAGCGAGGCCGGCCAGCAGCTGGCCGACCAGGCGCGCGAGAGCGGCGAGAGTGCCAAGCCGGCAGGCTCGGGCAAGGCGGATGCCCCGGCCAAGGCAACCAGCCAGTCTTCGCGCAAAAGCTGAAAATATCCCTGTGTCGCCTGGAGTCCCGGGCGACGCTGCCGCCTCCACAGCGTCCTCCTGCAGGATGTTGTGGAGGCGGCTCGTTGAAGTTACGCCGTGAGTCGATGATCAGGAGTGGGCAATGCTGTCAGGGTCGGAAGGTCCATCTCAAGCCGAGTGGGAAGAGTGGAATACGCAGCTGCAGGAAATGGGGCAGCAGTATCAGGCATTGATGCAGGACCTGCTTGCACGAATGGCGCCCGATGCGGCGGCCGACACCATTCATAGCGATATGCGGGAAGCCTTCAAGGCCGGCGCCGAGTCACTGATGCGTGACCCGATGTTGCTGTGGCAAACACAGGCGCGTCTGGTTCAGGATCAATGGCAGCTGTGGGAGAACAGCATGCGTTCCGTCCATGGCGAGCCGGTTGAGCCCCTGATAACACCCCCGCGGGGTGATCGGCGCTTCAACGACGAGGCCTGGAGCAATGACCCCTTCTACCAGGCGATCATGCAGCAGTACCTGCTGTTCTCGCGCATGGTCGAAGAGCTGATTGAGCGCCTCGAGGGGCTGCCCGAGCAACAGAAGCGCAATCTGGCTTTCTATGCGCGCCAACTGGTCAACGCCATGGCGCCGACCAACTTCATCTCTACCAACCCCGAAGTCATGCGGCGCACCATGGAGACACGCGGCCAGAACCTGGTAGATGGTCTGACCCGACTGAGGCATGACCTGGCCAATTCCGCCGATGGTCTGAATGTGAGCATGACCGATCGCAGCGCCTTCGAGGTGGGTGATAACATCGCCGTGACACCGGGCCATGTGGTTTACGAGAACGAACTGATTCAGTTGATTCAGTACACGCCGACCACCGAGACGGTCTTCAAGACGCCGCTACTGGTCGTGCCGCCCTGGATCAACAAGTACTATATTCTCGACCTCCGTCAGGACAACTCCATGGTCAAGTGGCTGGTGGATCAGGGACACACCGTGTTCCTGATTTCCTGGCGCAACCCGGGGCCCGAGCAGGGGGATCTGACCTGGGCCGACTATATGCAGATGGGGCCGGTCGCCGCCATGGAGGCCATCGAGCAGGCCTGTGGCGAAAAATCGGTCAACCTTCTCAGCTACTGTGTCGGTGGAACCCTGGCGGCATCGACGGTAGCCTATCTCACCAGTACCCGCCGCGGTCGCAAGGTCAAGTCAGTGACCTACATGGCCACGCTGCAGGATTTCCGCGACCCGGGCGAGATCGGCGTGCTCCTGAGTGAGCCGATCCTGGCCGGTATCGAGGCTCGGCTCGAGAATGATGGCTATCTCGATGGCCGCTCCATGGCATATACCTTCAACCTGTTGCGCGAGAACGATCTCTTCTGGTCGTTCTATATCAGCAACTACCTGAAGGGCGAGAACCCCGCACCATTCGACCTGCTCTACTGGAATACCGACGGAACCAACCTGCCGGCGGCAACTCACGGCTGGTATCTGCGTAACATGTACCTGGAAAATCGGTTGGTGCAGCCCGGTGGCATCGAGTTGGATGGGGTCAAGATCGACCTGCGCAAGGTTTCCACGCCGAGCTATTTTATCTCGACCCGCGACGACCATATCGCCAAGTGGAACAGCACCTACTACGGGGCGCTGCTGCCCAAGGGGCCGACCACGTTCGTGCTGGGTGGTTCCGGCCATATCGCCGGTATCGTCAACCCGCCGCACAAGAACAAGTACGGCTACTGGACCAATAGCGAGCTACCCGATAGCCATGAGGAGTGGCTGGCCGGCGCCGAACCTCAGGAAGGTTCCTGGTGGCCGCACTGGCAGCAGTGGATGACCGAGGGTGGCTACGCCGATCTGCAGAAGATGGTGCCGGCACGCCAACCGGGCGAGGGCGAACTGCCACTGCTCGAGGAAGCGCCGGGGCGCTACGTGCGCATGACCATTCCCGAGGTGCTGGGGGAAGTGCCGCCGAAGGAGTAATCGGCAGGCATCGACAAGTGGAAATTAACGTGGCCTGCCTTTGAGCGGGCCACGTTTTTTTTGGATGACGATTTAGCGTCGGTCCGGATGAAGCCACCTCCGGCAGGGTGGTGATTGCCTGCCATGGCAGGAAAAATCAGCTGTTGGAGCGCTGCTCCGCATCGCGACTGGCGCCGGGAGGCGCCTTGGCGGAGGCTGCAAGGGCAGTGGCTATCGCCAGCGTTGGCAACACCGCCGGGAGTCCTTCGGCCTC
>NZ_JAHXBV010000001.1:176307-218308 GCF_019915905.1 Halomonas sp. ANAO-440
CCACAGCGGAGTAGCGCCGTTGGCGGAGAGGAGCGCTGTTGGAGCGCTGCTCCGCATCGCGACCGGCGCCGACAGGCGCCTCGGCGGAGGCTGCAAGGGCAGTGGCTATCGCCAGCGTTGGCAACACCGCGGTCGCGAGCTAAAGCTACCTCCGACAGGGTGGTGATTGCCTGCTATGGCAGGACTTGACGTCACCACCCTCAGGCTTTGGCAGTCACATAGGCACGACGTTTCAGCCAAAGCCCCGGCAATACCAGCAAGATGGCGAGCAGCCAGACTGGCCAACTGCCGGTGCGGGTGAATGGCGTGAGGCCCTGCATCGGCGTGGCTTCCCCGGTGAGGTAGGTGGTCTCGAACTGGGGGGCTCGGGCGGTGATGCGGCCCTGGGGGTCGACGATCACGGTGACGCCATTGCTGGTGGCGCGCACCACATAGCGGCCATTCTCGAGGGCGCGCAGGCGGGCCATCTGCAGATGCTGCAGCGGACCGATCGACTCGCCGAACCAGGTGTCATTGGATACCGTCAGCAGCAGCTCGGAATCACGGGCCCGATCGGCCACAAGGTCGGCGTAGATGATCTCGTAGCAGATCGCATTGCCGATGGTGGTGCCCACGGCCTTGATTGGAGGCTGTCTATCGGGACCTTGGGTCATGGCCGGCATCGGCAGGTCGAAGAAGGCGATGGTTCCACGCAGCCAGCGCTCCAGCGGCAGATACTCGCCGAAGGGCACCAGATGCGCCTTGCGGTACTCGCCTTCCGTATTGCCGACGCCGATCACGCTGTTGTAGTAGAGCCCACGCTGTTCGCGTTGCAGGATGCCTGTCAGCAGGGCGCTGCCTGGCGGCATGGTGGACTGCGCGCGCGCCAGAATCTGCATTGCTTCGTCTTCGAACATCGGCAAGGCCGCTTCCGGCCAGATGATCAGGTCGATATCGTCGGCCTGTTCCCGAGTCATCTCCAGATAGGTACTGGCTGCGATGCGCTGACCTTCTGGCGTCCATTTGATCAGCTGGTCCAGGTTACCCTGCAACAGGGCGATGCGCAGGGGTTCGCCGGCGGGTGATGTCCATTGAGTCGGCAGGATCAACGGGGCCAACCAGAACACAGCCACGGGTGCTGCGGCCCACCAGCGGCGACGCAGGAATTCGACCCCGAGGGTGCCGGTGAGCACCGTCAGCAGCGAGAGCAGGTAGACGCCGCCTATCGGTGCCCAGGGGGCCAGCGGGGAGTCCACATGGGCGCTGCCGAGAAGCAGCCAGGGGAAGCCGGTGAACAGCCAGGTGCGCAGCCACTCACCGAGCACCCAGGCGCCGGCAAAGGTGAGGAAAGCGAGGCGAGGGCCTGTCAGCCGGCGATAGAGCCAGAGGGTGGCGGCAAAGAACAACGCCATGGAGCAGACGAACAGGGTGGTCAGGAACAGCGCCAACGGCATCCCGGTGTAGCCGTAGTCGTGAATCGACACATAGACCCAGGAAGCGCCGGAGCCGAACAGCCCAACCCCATAGCACCAGCCCTTCAACGCGGCCTGGAGGGGTGACAGGTAATGAATGCCCACGACCATCAGCCCAGCGGCGACCGGGCCTAGCCACCAGAGTTCGAACGGGGAGGCGGTCAGTGTGGTGAGCACGCCGGCGATCACCGCCAGCAGATAGGCGGCTACCGGGGAAAGGCGAAGTTCCGTCATGGTTAGTCGTGGCATCCTGGCTTGCCTATTCTTCCGTGATTGCGTCACTGTTTTGAGCTGCCTCCAGCAGGCGGATGCGACGATTGTCGGCGTTGAGTACGGTGAAACGCCAGCCGCCCAGCTCGGCATGTTCACCGCGCCCGGGCAGGTGGCCGAAGCGCTGCATGACCAGGCCGCCGACGGTATCGAACTCGTCGTCGGAAAAGTCGGTGCCGAAGCGCTCGTTGAAATCCTCGATCGGCGTCAGGGCGCGAATGGCATAGCGACCTTCGCCCAGCTCGCGGATATCGTCTTCCTCGTCGGTATCGTGCTCGTCTTCGATATCGCCGACGATCTGCTCGAGAATGTCCTCGATGGTCACGATGCCGGCAGTACCGCCATATTCGTCGACTACCACCGCCATGTGATTGTGGGTGTCGCGAAACTCCTTGAGCAGGCTGTTGAGTCGCTTGGACTCCGGTACGAACATGGCGGGCCGCAGGATATCCTCGATACGGAAGTTATCGCGCTCCTCGTCCGGGCAGTTGAGCAAGCGCAGCAGGTCCTTGACCAGCAGCAGCCCCTTGATTTCATCAAGGTTCTCGCCGATGACCGGGTAACGGGAGTGTCCCGTCTCGTCGATCAGCGCCAGGTACTCGTCCGGCGGCTGGTCGGCGGCAATGGCCGCGACCTGGGAGCGGGGTATCAGCACTTCGCGCACCTGCTGGTCGCTGATGTTCAGGGCCCCCTCGATGATCATCATCGCGTCCTGCTCCAACTTCAGACGAGTGCCGGCCTGGCGCAGGAACTCCATCAGCTCTTCCCGTGAACTGGGACCATCATTGTCACCCGAGAGGGCGCCGAGTAGTTTCTCTAGCCAGGACTTTCCGCCCTGGCCGTTCGATCGGTCTTCACTCATGGGTCGAGTCTCTCGTCCTCGCTATCGAAGTGTCGCTCGCCATTGCCACCACTCATGACCTGAACCGGTAGATACGGGTCGGCAATGGAAAAGGTCGCCAGGATATCGCGCTCCAGCTGCTCCATGGTGTCGGCTTCCGACTCGTCAATATGGTCATGCCCGAGCAGATGCAGTGTGCCATGGACCACCAGATGAGCGTAGTGATCTTCCAGCCGCTTGTCCTGCTCGAGGGCTTCCTGTTGAACCACCGGGTGACAAATCACCAGGTCGCCGAGCAGCGGCAATTCGATGCCGGGGGGCGCTTCGAAAGGGAAGGAGAGCACGTTGGTGGGCCGGTCGCGGCCGCGATAGTCCCGGTTGAGCGCCTGACCTTCGTCGGCATCGACGATGCGGATAGTGACCTCGGTGCGACGCTCTCCCGGGAAGTGAGCCAGTACGGCATCGACCCAGGCCTGTAGCGCCGACTGCACCGGCAAGCCGCTGCCCGTGGAGGCGATCTGACGGTCGACTACCGCATGGGGACTCATGTCTCGCCGTAGTCCTTGCTGCCCCTGTAGCGCTCGCGCTCCTGACGCAGCGACTCGCGCTCACGGGTGCGGGCCTCGGCTCGGGCACGCTCCTGCACCTCCTGCTCGGCCTCGAAGCCCTCGTAGGCCTCGATGATGCGCTGTACCAGCGGATGGCGCACCACATCCTTGGCCGCGAAGTGAGTGACTCCAATACCGGGCGTTCCCCGCAACACTTCCAGCACCTGGATCAAGCCGGAGCTCGACCCTCGGGGCAGGTCCACCTGGGTGACGTCCCCGGTGATCACGGCGGTTGAACCGAAACCGATACGGGTCAGGAACATCTTCATCTGCTCGCGAGTGGTGTTCTGGCTTTCGTCGAGAATGATGAAGGCGTTGTTCAGGGTGCGCCCACGCATGTAGGCCAGTGGGGCAATTTCGATCACCTGCCGCTCGATGAGCTTGCCGACCTGTTCAAAGCCAAGCATCTCGTAGAGAGCGTCATAGAGCGGGCGCAGGTAGGGATCGATTTTCTGGGCCAGATCGCCGGGCAGGAAGCCGAGCTTTTCACCAGCCTCCACGGCCGGGCGCACCAGCAGGATGCGGCGCACCTCCTGATGATTCAAGGCTTCAACCGCTGCAGCCACGGCCAGGTAGGTCTTGCCGGTGCCGGCTGGACCGATGCCGAAGTTGATGTCATGGGCGCGAATGCTCGAAACGTAGCTCTGCTGGTTCTGGCCGCGGGGCTTGATCAGCACCTTGGGCGTGCGCAGCAGGACGTCGCCGTCTTCGTGTCCCTCTTCTTCATCCAGCGCCTCGAGGCCGGACTCCTGAAGGAAGAGATGTACGGTGTCTGGTGCCAGGTCACTGGCTTCGGCTTCGCGATAGAGGTGTTCCAGTACGTTGGCGGCCGCCTTGACTCGATGGCCGGGCCCTGCCAGCTGAAACACGTTGCCACGATTGCGAAGGGTGACGCCGAGTCGTTCCTCGACCAGTTTGAGGTGCTCATCGCGCTGACCGCAGAGATTGGCCAGACGCTGGGGGTCATTGGGTTCGAGACTCAATGTGATGATGCGGTTCGCCTGAGAAGTTGGCTGGCTCAAGACAAGGGGATCCATGCGTTGCGAATGTGGGCTCAGCTTACTGCCCCGGCGAAGGCCGGGGCAATGACAGAATGCTCAGTGTAGTGCCGGTGAGTGCAGCTCGCCACGTAACGAGTTGGGTAGCGCTTCGGTGATGGTCACGTCGACGAAGTGGCCGATCAGCTCGGTGGGGTTGGCGGCACGGAAATTGACCACCCGATTGTTCTCGGTACGCCCCGAGAGCTGGCCTGGATCCCTCGGCGAGAAACCGGTGACCAGAATCCGCTGGGTCGACCCCACCATGCGCCGGCTGATCTGCATGGCCTGCTGGATGATACGCTCCTGAAGAATCGCCAGGCGCTGCTTCTTGACGCTCTCGGGAGTATCGTCGGCGAGGCTTGCCGCCGGCGTGCCGGGGCGTGCCGAATAGACGAAGCTGAAGGAGTGGTCGAAGCCGATGCGATGGATCAGGTCCATGGTCGCTTCGAAATCCGCTTCGGTCTCGCCGGGGAAACCGATGATGAAGTCCGACGAGAAGCTGATGTCGGGGCGCAACTTGCGGATGCGCTCCAGCTTCTCCACGTACTCCTCGACGGTGTGGCCGCGCTTCATCGCTGCCAGAATACGGTCGGAGCCGGCCTGTACAGGCAGGTGCAGGTGGCTGACCAGTTCCGGTATCTCGCCATAGGCCTCGATCAGGCTGTCGGTGAACTCCACCGGGTGAGACGTGGTGAAGCGGACGCGATCGATGCCTTCCACCGCCGCCACGCAGGCGATCAGCTCGGCGAGGTCGATCTCGTCACCGAGCTGGTTCTCCCCGCGGTAGGCATTGACGTTCTGTCCCAGCAGGTTGATCTCGCGTACCCCCTGATCGGCCAGGTGGATGACCTCGTCCATGACCGACTCGAAGGGGCGTGAGACTTCCTCGCCGCGGGTATAGGGCACGACACAGAAGGTGCAGTACTTGGAGCAGCCTTCCATGACCGAGACGAAGGCGGTGGCCCCGTCCGAGCTGGGGCTGGGCAGGTGATCGAACTTCTCGATCTCCGGGAAGGTGACGTCGACCACGGAAATCTGGTCGTTGCGCCGGGAGTCGAGCATGGCGGGAACACGGTGCAGGGTCTGGGGGCCGAAGACCATGTCGACATGGGGGGCGCGCTTGCGCAGAGCCTCCCCTTCCTGACTGGCCACGCAGCCCCCCACGCCGATCACCAGGTCGGGATTGGCCTCCTTGAGTTTCTTCCAGCGGCCGAGCTGGTGGAAGACCTTCTCCTGGGCCTTCTCGCGAATCGAGCAGGTATTGAGAAGGATGACGTCGGCGTCGCCTTCGTCGTCGGTCAGTTCCAACTGATGGGATTCGCCGAGCAGATCCGCCATGCGAGCGGAGTCGTACTCGTTCATCTGGCAGCCGTGGGTCTTGATGAAGAGTTTCTTCGCCATAAGAATAGGATCGCGATCGGTTGCCCGACGCTTGCGTCACCGGTGAGTGGAGTGTCGCGGGAATGCGGCTCGGCCAGCGTGCCGGGCCGTTCTCGAAGATGGGAGCATTATACGGAACCAGGGGCAGTGGGGCCAGCGTGGTGGTCTCGTCGTCCATCGACTGTGTTACGCTTGCGAGTCTGCAGGCGTGCGCCTCGAAACTCGGGCGCACAACGGTCAATCGAACGGGAAGGAATGACGGCCTTATGGCGGCCAAGCCGATCTATCGGGTGGTTTTTCACCAACAAGGTGAAGTGTGGGAACTCTACGCCCGCGAGATATTCCAAAGCGACCTCTGGGGATTCATCGAGATCGAGGAATTCGTCTTCCAGGACCGCTCGAAGCTGGTGGTGGATCCCTCGGCCGACAAGCTGCGCCACACCTTCGATGGTGTGACCCGCAGCTACCTGCCGATCAACTCCATCGTCCGTATCGACGAGGTGGAGCGTGAGGGGCCGGCTCGGGCAGTCAAGAGCGAAGGACGTATCGCCGAGTTTCCCCGGGCGCCGATGCCGCCGCCCAGGGGGGAGAGTTAGAAGGGGGCTAACGGCTCCGGGTCGAACTGGTCATGAAGTGACCAGTTCGACCCGGGGCCATGTGGGGCAACAGGTAGCAGGGTCTTTCCCGCGTTTTTCCCGGGACTTATCCACAGAAGCTGTGGATAGCCCTCTTCGACAATGGTCTCATCGGCCGCAGTGCGAACGGGAGGTTCGACGGCGGCATACAGGTCGCGGCGCAGCAGCTGCCGCAGGAGCCTTCGATAGCAGGACAACGGCATGACAATGCATAGATTCAAGACCCTCATGGCGGGCGTCACACTGGGGCTGATGGCCCTGCCGCTGCACGCCCAGCAGAATACGGATGCTACCCATTGGGTATCCGAAGAACTCACCACCTATGTTCGCAGCGGACCGACCGATGGCTACCGCATTGTCGGCACCCTGACCTCCGGTGAGCCGGTGAGCGTGCTTGAAACCAGCGGGGACTACAGCCGGGTGCGCAACACCGAGGGCAACACCGTATGGGTGCTCAGCGGTGAATTGCAGGAGGAGCCGAGTGCGCGCCAGCAGTTGCCGGCGCTTGAAAGGCAGGTGGCCGAGCTGGAAGAGGAGCTTGGCGGCATCAACGAGACCTGGGAGGAGCGGGTCTCGGCGATGACCGAGACCCTGGAGGTCCGCGAGCAGCGCATTGCCGAGCTGGAGGCGAGCAATCGCCAGCTCGACAGCGAAGCCGACCGGTCACGCCAGACCATACGTCAATTGCAGGCTCGACTGGACACCCAGGAAGAGGACCTGCTGATCCGCTACTTCATGTATGGCGGCGGGGTGGCTGGCGCCGGCCTGTTGGTGGGACTGATCATTCCGCATCTGCCACGCAAGAAACGCAAGCGCGACCGCTGGTTCTGATGCCATTGAGCTTGAAGGAGAGGCTATGGCCCTGAATTGGCTAGAACGTTGGCGGGAAGGGCGCATCGGGTTTCATCGTCCACAGGTGCATCCGGCGCTTATTGAGCACTGGCCACTGCTCGGGGCGAAGCCAGGCACCAAGGTGCTGGTGCCTCTTTGCGGCAAGAGTCTCGACATGCGCTGGCTTGCCCAGCACGATCATCCGGTGCTGGGCATTGAGCTGGCCGAGGAAGCGGTCGAACAGTTTGTCGCCGAAGGTACCGGTGAGATTTCCCGCTATCGGCAGGAGCCCTTCGCGATCTGCCGCCAGGGCAGCGTCGAGCTGTGGTGTGGCGATTTCTTTCATTTCCACATCGAGCAGGCGGCCGAGATCGACGCCTTCTACGACCGGGCGGCGCTGATCGCATTGCCGCCGGCGACCCGCCAGCGCTATGCCTTTCACCTCGCCCAACTGATCCCGCCCGGCGCGCGTGGGTTGGTGATCAGCCTGATGCGCGCCCCAGGCGACGAGGGCAGCGGTCCGCCGTTCAGTGTCTGTGCCGACGAGGTGCGCGAACTCTTCGAGCCCAACTTCCTGGTTACTCACCTGGAGGATGGGGAGCCCGAAGAGGGGAGCGGTTTTCGTGAAAGTGTCTGGGCGATGGTGCGCCGGGGACCCGCCGTCTAGCGGGAGCGGGGACCTCTAGAGAGCAGGTTAAACCAGGCGGGCGCCCATTTGGGCGCCCGCTTCTGGTTTGGCAGGAAGAGATGCGAGGGAGATACAGTGGCTCGCTCAGCGTGCGAGCAGCTGGCCCAGCTCCGGGTCGCGGAAGGCGCGATCGAGGCCGTCGCTCAGCAGGTCGTTGAGCATGCGCGCATTGGTGTCGCGATCCGGACGAAGTGCATAGCTCTGGGTGCGGCGCGAGGTGTAGGTGCCGGTATAGGTGTTGCCACCGTTGACCGCCCTGGCTTCGAAGACTGCCTCCAGGCGGGCCTCGTCAATGACCGGCCGGCTCTCGCCCCGCTCATACCCCAGGTGAAGCAGGGTGAGGGTCAGGCTGGGCCGCCCCTCCGCAGGCTCCGTGGTGGGCGAGAAGCCCATCTCCCGCACCGCGCGCTCGGCTTCGCGCTGGAGACGCGGCACCAGCTCATGGGCGCTGACGGTGATGGTGGATGTCGCCATGGCACTTCCGCTCCGGGTGCCGATTACCTCTCCATCGCGGTCATCCACCGCCATTACCGTGATGGCCTGGCCGCTGCCGCTGGCCGGGACCGCGGCGGTGCGCTGTGGATCCAACTGCAGATAGTGTGGACTGGCACAGCCTGCCAGCAGGGCGCTAGCCAGCAGCAGGGCAGCTGTACGCAGCGTCGTAAGGCGAAAAGGTCGTCGAATCATCTAGGGTTCTCCTGAGTGATGATGGAGGAAGGCGACGGAAAATGGCTAGGTAAAGGGGCTCATAAAGATCGAGCGCATCGCCTTGAGCTGGCACAGATGGCGAGTATATCCGCGACGAGGCCAACCGCAACAGCGTTGAGCGCGACAATGGCAGAGCGGTTACAATAGGGTTCCACTCAGGGAGAGCGCTTATGATTCGACCCGCAGCCAAGGAGGACATGCCGCACCTCGTCGATATCTGGTTGCGCGCCTCGCAGCTGGCCCACGACTTCATTCCCGCCGAGTTCTGGCAGCGTCGCGCCCATGACATGGCCACGCGCTATCTGCCTGGCGCCGAGACGCACGTACTGGAACTGGGTGGCAGCATCATCGGCTTCGCGGCCCTCAATGGTGATCACCTCGAGGCGCTGTTCATCGACCCGGACTTCCAGCGCTTCGGCCACGGCACGCACTTGATGGCCCATGCCATGACGTGCCGTGAGCGAATCACCCTGTGCGTCTATTCGCGCAACGTGCGTGCCGTCTCGTTCTACCGCAGGCTCGGCTTTCAAGCGGTGGAGGATCGATTCGAACCGCTGAGCGGCGAGAGCGAAACCCTGATGGCCTGGTGCCGCCAGCCCAACGTCGAGTGAACCTGTCGGGCCACCGGCCGGTTCAGGCGGCCTCTAGGCGCTTGCGTTCAGGCGTGCTGCGCTCGTCGGGAAATCGGTGCCAGCGCCGCGGCACCGCGAACAGTCGCATGCCGCGGGTCAGCCGCAGGCGCTCGTAATCGGCATGGCGCACGGTCGCCAGCCAGGGCTCTCCCAGCCAGTCGGCCTCCAGCTCCACCCTGACTTCGGCACCCACCGGCGAGATCGCCGTCACGGTGACCGGCAGATGCGCCTTGGCCGTGGCGGTTTCCACCAGCTCCACCTCGTGGGGACGCAGCAGCAGCTCTTCCGCTCCGTCGGGCAGGTCCACGGCCAGTCGGGCATCGCCACAGGTCAGGACACCATCCCGTACCGAGCCTTCCAGGTGGTTCACATCTCCCAGGAACTCGAACACGAAGCGGTTGGTCGGCGTCCGATAGAGGGTGTCCGGGGTATCGATCTGCTCGATACGGCCATTGCTCATCACCACCACACGGTCGGATAGTTCCAGTGCCTCTTCCTGGTCGTGGGTAACGAAGACGCTGGTGAAGTTGAGTTCATCGTGCAGGTGGCGTAGCCAGCGGCGCAGCTCCTGACGCACCTTGGCATCCAGCGCACCGAAGGGCTCGTCGAGCAGCAGCACCTCGGGACGCAGGGCAAGCGCCCTGGCCAGCGAGACGCGCTGTTGCTGGCCGCCGGAGAGCTGTGCAGGGTAACGGTTCGCCAGCTCCTCGAGCTTGACCATTTCCAGCAGTCGATGCACCCGTGCGCGGATCTCGCCGCTGGTGGGCCGACTCTTGCGCGGCATCACGGTAAGACCGAAAGCCACGTTGTCGAACACGGTCATGTGGCGAAACAGCGCATAGTGCTGAAAGACGAAGCCGATGCGCCGGTCGCGCACGTGCAGGTTGGTGACATCGCGATTGCCGAACAGGATGCGGCCGGCGGGTTCGCGATCGGCGCTCTCCAGGCCGGCAATGATACGCAGCAGGGTGGTCTTGCCGGAGCCGGAGGGTCCCAGCAGGCCGATCAGCTCACCGTCGCGGATGTCCAGGTTCACTGGCTCCAGGGCGCGGCTCGTGCCGAAGTGCTTGGCGATATTCTGAAGGCGGATGCTCATGCGTGAACCTCCCGGCGCGCAGCGCGCCATTCCAGGCTGGCCTTGGCAACCAGCGTGAGCAGGGCGATGAAGGCCAGCAGCGATGCGCTGGCGAAGGCGCCCACGGTGTTGTAGTCCTGGTAGAGCTGCTCGAGGTGCAGCGGCAGGGTGTTGGTCTGGCCGCGGATGGCCCCGGAGACCACCGATACGGCGCCGAATTCTCCCACCGCACGGGCATTGGTCAGTATCACGCCGTAGAGCAGTGCCCAGCGGATGTTGGGCAGCGTCACCCGGCGAAAGACGGTCCAGCCCGGTGCCCCGAGAGTCACGGCGGCTTCCTCTTCCCGGGAGCCCTGGGCCTGCATCAGCGGTATCAGCTCCCGGGCCACGAAGGGGCAGGTGACGAAGATGGTCACCATCAGGATGCCGGGCCAGGCGAACATCAGCTGGATGTCGTAGCCGTCGAGCCAGCTGCCGAGCCAGCCGGTACGGCCATAGAGCAGCAGGTAGATCAGGCCGGCGACCACCGGCGAGACCGCAAAGGGGATATCGATCAGGGTCTGCAGGATCCGCCGGCCGGGAAAGCGAAAGCGGGTGACCAGCCATGCCAGCGCCACGCCGAACACCAGGCAGACGGGAATCGTCAGCAGGGCGATGAACAGGGTAAGGCCGATGGCCGCTACGGTGTATTCATTGCTGACGTTGGTCCAGAACACCCCCACTCCCTGGGCGAAGGCCTGGGCGAAGATGGCTACCAGCGGCAGCAGCAGGAACAGCCCCGAAAGGGCCACGGCCAGGAAAACGAGCAGGCGCCGGACCCGGGGCGCATCACCGATCCGTTGCATCAGCCCGCCCCCCCATGCAGTCGCTTGATGAAGCGGCCCTGCCAGATATTGATCACCAGCAGCAGGGCCAGCGAGACGAACAGCACCACCGAGGCGATGGCCGAGGCGCCGACATAGTCGTACTCCTGCAGCTTCACGAAGATCATCAGCGCGGTGATCTCGGTCTCGTAGGGCATGTTGCCGGCGATGAAGATGATGGCGCCGAACTCACCCAGCGAGCGCACGAAGGCGAGCCCGGTGCCGGTGACCAGGGCCGGCCACAGGTGCGGCAGGATCACGCGGCGAAAGGCCGTGCCGTCCGAGGCGCCGAGGGTCAAGGCGGCCTCATCCACCTCATGGGGCAGGTCCTCCAGGACCGGCTGTACCGTGCGCACCACGAAGGGAATGCTGGTGAAGGCCATGGCCAGGGCGATACCCACCCAGGTGTAGGCGACCTGGAAGCCCAGCGGCTCCAGCAGCCGCCCCATCCAGCCGTTGCTGGAGTAGAGCGTTGCCAGGGTGATGCCGGCGACGGCGGTAGGCAGGGCGAAGGGCAGATCCATCAGCGCGTCGAGCAGGCGCTTGCCGGGGAATTCGTAGCGCACCAGCACCCAGGCGAGCAGCAGCCCGAAGGCGCCGTTGACCAGGGCGGCCACCGCAGCCGCGCCGATGGTGACCATGTAGCTGGCCACCACCCGGCCTTCGGTGATGATCGCCCAGTACTCGGCCAGGCTGAGCCCTGCCAGCTGACCGAACAGCCCGGTCAGCGGCAGCAGCAGCACCAGCGAGATGAACATCAGGCTGATGCCGAGCGAAAGACCGAAGCCCGGCAGCACCCGCTTGGGGGCACTGCCGGCGCGATTCGCGAGTGTGATCATCTGCGGCGCTGTAGCTGATCCAGCAGGGCGCCGCCAGCGAAGTGCTCGTCCATGGCCTGCTCCCAGCTACCGACGATGTCCTCGACCCGAAGCAGCTCGGTCTCGGGGAACTGATCGGCGAACGCCTCCACGACCGCCTCGTGATGGACGCGATAGTTGAAGCCGGCCAGCATGCGCTGGGCCTCTTCGCTGTAGAGGTACTCGACATAGGCCTGGGCCAGGTCCTGGGTGCCGTTGCGCTCGGCATTGGGCTCGACTACCGCCACCGGGAATTCGGCCAGGATGCTGACCGGCGGCACGATCACCTCGTAGTCGTCACGACCGTACTCGCCGCGGATGTTGTTCACCTCGGATTCAAAGCTGATCAGCACGTCGCCGATGCCGCGCTCGATGAAGGTGGTGGTGGCGCCGCGGCCGCCGGTGTCGAAGACTGCCACGTTGCGCAGGAAGGTGCGCATGAAATCGTGGATCTGTTCCTCGTCGCCATCGAAGTGCTGCTGGGCAAAGCCCCAGGCGGCCAGGTAGGTGTAGCGGCCATTACCTGAGGTCTTGGGGTTGGGGAAGACCATCTTGACGTCTTCACGCACCAGGTCGTCCCAGCTCTCGATGCCCTTGGGGTTGTCCTTGCGCACCAGGAAAGCCGTGGTGGAGTAGTAGGGCGAGGCATTGTTGGGCAGCAGCTCCTGCCAGTCCTCGGCCACCAGTCCGGCATCGGCGAGCACCTGGACGTCGGTCACCTGATTGTAGGTCACCACGTCGGCGCGCAGCCCCTGCAGGATGGCACGGGCCTGGGCGGAGGAGCCCCCGTGGGACTGCTGGATGGCGATTTCCTCGCCCTGCTCGGCCTGCCACCAGTCGCGGAATTCCGGATTGATGGCGGAGAAGAGCTCGCGGGCGATGTCATAGGAGGAGTTGAGAATCTCGCGCTCGGCGGCCAGGGCCGGGGTGGCAAGGCTGACACCCAGGGCAACGGCTAGTGCGGTGCGGCGAACGGTGGACAGCAGATGCATGCGAGACACTCCAGTAAGGGAACAGTGGGCTAAGGTTAATTCTGACAATGAGGAATTACAATAAGGTTTTTTATTCGTTTTTGAAATATGACTGTGGCGGTTTTCTCCGCCCGCTGCGCCGCATTCCCCCGTCCCTGGCGGTTCCTGCTAGAATGCGGACCTCTCTTTCCGAGCGATAGCCTGGACTTGCCATGACCGACGCGACCCGCGATTTTCTCATTGCCCCCTCCATACTCTCCGCCGACTTCGCCCGCCTGGGCGAAGAAGTGGATAACGTATTGGCCTCGGGGGCCGATATCGTCCATTTCGATGTCATGGACAACCACTACGTACCCAACCTGACCATTGGGCCCATGGTCTGCGAGGCACTGCGCAAGCATGGCGTCACGGCTCCCATTGACGCTCACCTGATGGTCAAGCCGGTGGATCGGCTGATCGGCGACTTCATCGACGCCGGTGCCACCTACATCACCTTCCACCCGGAGGCCTCGGACCATATCGATCGCTCGCTGCAGCTGATTCGCGATGGCGGCTGCAAGGCGGGGCTGGTGTTCAATCCAGCCACACCGCTCTCCTTCCTCGACCACGTGATGGACAAGGTCGACATGATCCTGCTGATGAGCGTCAACCCGGGCTTCGGCGGCCAGGCCTTCCTGCCGGGCACCCTGGACAAGCTGCGCGCGGCGCGCCAACGCATCGACGCCTCGGGGCGGGCGATTCGCCTCGAGATCGACGGTGGGGTCAAGGTCGACAACATCGCCGAGATCGCAGCGGCCGGTGCCGACACCTTCGTGGCCGGCTCCGCGATCTTCAAGGCCGCCAACGCTGCCGACCCGCATCGCTACGACAGCGTGCTCCGCGACTTCCGCGAGCAGCTGGCCGGAGCCGCTCTCAGGTGAACGAAGGTTCCCAGGCCCCGCTGTGGTACCTCTATATGCTCGAGACACCTCAAGGCGCGCTCTATACCGGGATCACCACCGACGTTACCCGACGCGTGGCTCAACATGAGGCAGGGCGGGGCGCCAAGGCCCTGCGCGGGCGAGGGCCGCTTGCGCTGGTGCATCAGGAGCCGGTGGGCAGCCACGGCGATGCGCTGCGGCTCGAGGCACAGGTCAAGCGACTCTCGGCGGTGGGCAAGCGCAGCTGGATCAAGCACCGGCAGGTCAGTGAGGTAGCGCCATGCACCCCATTCTGAATGACATTCGGCTGATCAGCTTCGATCTGGATGGCACCCTGATCGACTCCGTGCCCGACCTGGCCGCTGCCGTCGACAAGGTGCTGGAAGAGCTCGACCTTCCAGCGGCCGGCGAGGCGAAGGTAACGACGTGGGTTGGCAACGGGTCGCAAAAGCTGCTGGAGCGAGCGCTGACCGATGCCTTGGGCGAGCCGCCCGAGGTCGAATCACTCGAAGCCGGGCACCGGCGCTTTCTGTATCACTACGGCCGGGACCCAGGGTCGCGTACTCGGCTCTATCCCGGGGTGTGCGAAGCGCTGGACGCCCTGCAGGCAGGCGGCTGGATTCTGACGCTGGTCACCAACAAGCCCTACGCCTTTATCGAGCCGATCCTGGCTCAGTTCGGCCTCGAGCGGCATTTTGCGCTCTGCCTGGGCGGCGACAGCCTGCCGCAGAAGAAACCGGATCCAGCCCCGCTGCTTCACGTGGCCGCTCACTTCGACCTGCCTCCTTCGACCTGCCTGATGGTAGGTGATTCCCGTCATGACATCGCCGCCGGTCGCGCGGCCGGTTTTCGCACCCTGGCGGTTCCCTACGGTTACAATCATGGCGAACCGGTGCAGAATAGTCTTCCTGACGCCCTGATCGAAACGCTGAAAGAACTCGTTTAGTCACCACCAGCTAGTCACCACCACCAAGGACCCGGGCATGATGACTCTCGAACGTTTCCGCGAGCTGGCGGCTGCCGGCTACAACCGCATTCCGGTAACCCGCGAGGTGCTGGCCGATCTCGACACGCCGCTCTCCACCTACCTGAAGCTGGCCGACGAGCCCTGGACCTTCCTGCTGGAGTCCGTGCAGGGTGGTGAGAAGTGGGGCCGCTACTCCATCATCGGGCTGCCCTGCCAGGAGCGAATCGAGGTTCGCGGATTTACCGTAAGCCATATCATCAACGGCGAGCAGCAGGGCATGGCCGAGGTGGAGGACCCGCTCGACTGGATCGAGCAGTTTCATGCCGGCTTCAAGGTGCCTCGGCTGGACGATCAGCCCCGCTTCGATGGTGGCCTGGTGGGCTACTTCGGCTACGACACCATCCGCTATATCGAACCGCGGCTGCGTGGGCCCCATGTGGCTGCCAAGGCCGATCCGCTGGGTGTCCCTGACATCCTGCTGATGGTCTGTGATGATCTGGTGGTGTTCGACAATCTCTCGGGCCGGCTGACGCTCTGGACCCATGCCGACCCTGCGGCGTCGGACGCCTATGAGGCGGCGGTGGAGCGGTTGCAGCGGCTTGAGGTGCGCCTGCGCAGTGCCACGCTCAACACCATCAGCCCCGGCACTGGCCGCAGCGCGGTGGAGGAGGGGCACTTCACTTCCGGCTTCACCGAGGCGGGTTTCAAGGCAGCGGTGGAGACGATCAAGGAGTATGTGCTGGCCGGTGACGTCATGCAGTGCGTGCCGTCCCAGCGCATGTCGATTCCCTACCAGGCGTCGCCGCTTGACCTCTACCGTGCCCTGCGAAGCCTCAACCCTTCCCCCTACATGTTCTTTTTCAACCTCGATGACCACCACGTGGTGGGCTCCTCTCCGGAGATCCTCACTCGCCTGGAGGATGGAGAGGTGACGGTACGCCCGATTGCCGGCACCCGGGTTCGGGGCAGGACCGAAGAGGAGGACCGGGCGCTTGAGGCCGATTTGCTGGGTGACCCCAAGGAGGTCGCCGAGCACCTGATGCTCATCGACCTGGGGCGCAATGACGTGGGGCGCATCAGCGAGACCGGTTCGGTGGTGGTGACCGACCAGATGGCGGTGGAGCGCTACTCCCACGTGATGCACATCGTCTCCAATGTCACCGGGCGGCTGAAGCCGGGCCTGACGGCCATGGACGTGCTGCGTGCCACCTTCCCGGCGGGCACGCTTTCCGGTGCGCCCAAGATCCGCGCCATGGAGATCATCGACGAGCTGGAGCCGGTCAAGCGAGGCATCTACTCGGGAGCAGTAGGCTATCTCTCCTGGCATGGCAACATGGATACCGCGATTGCGATCCGCACGGCGGTGATCAAGGACGGCGAATTGCATGTACAGGCCGGGGCTGGGGTCGTCGCGGACTCGGTGCCCGAGATGGAGTGGCAGGAAACACTCAACAAGGGTCGGGCGATCTTCCGCGCCGTGGCCATGGCCGAGAAGGGGCTGGATAACCTGTGAGCGTCTAACGGGGCATGGCGCCTGGTGGCGCTTCCTACGAAGTGCGGCGGCCTCTGGGGCCGCCGCATACAATGACGCAGTGTGATGAGTCCGCTATAAGTTACGCTTCCGAATCCGACTTTTCGTCGCCCTTCTCTTCGTCCTCCTCATCGCGACTCTCATGGTCTTCTTCTTTGTCGTCCGCGATCTCCTCGTCGCCGAGCAGTGCAGTGCGGATCAGTGAGGCGTTGTGCTTCATGAGCGAAACGTAGTTGGCTGCCTCTCCGTCCGGTTCACTCAGTGAGTCGACGTAGAGCGGGCCGGACACGGCAAGGCCGGTATCGGAAGCGATACTGCTGACGTATCGATCGGAAATGGTGCTTTCCCAGAACAGTGAGGCAGGTTGCGCCTCGTTGACCAGATCGATGATTCGCATCATCTGCTGGGGGGAGCCTTCGGTCTCGGCATTGGTGCCCCAGATACCGTCATGACGGAACCCATAGGCATCGGCAAAGTAGACGAAGGCGGCCTCGCTCGTTATCAGTAGACGCTGCTCTTCGGGAATGTCGGCGAGGATTTTCGTAATTTCCTTATGCAGTGCAGCTAGAATATCGCGCGCCGTTTCGGCGCGGGCATGGAAATTGTCGGCGGCGTCGGGGTGCAGCTCGGCCAGCGTCTCGGCAATGACTTGTACATAGGCTGCTGCCGCACGTGGATCCATCCACAGGTGGGGGTCGGGTTCGCCGCTGTAGTCGCCGGTGACGATGGGCAGGGTGGGGTACTCCGACGCTTCCGCCAGTGGGACAAGAGGGGCCTGGTTGCCTACGGTAGCATGCACCTGGCGCATCCACTGTTCCAACTGGTAGCCGTTGTAGAAAACCAGCTTGGCGTCTTCCAGGGCGATGAAGTTATTGGGGGTCAGCTCCCACTCGTGGACTTCGGCTCCGGGCGGGGTGAGCGTCACCAGGCGAATGTCATCGCCCCCGACCTGGGCTACAAGATCGCCGAGGATCGAGAAGGTGGCTACCACCTTGGGGGATGCTACTGCCTGGCTGGTGCCTGCCATGGCAGCCAGGGGGAGAGCCAGCCAGAGCAGGGCATGGCGGGATGGGCGCATCGTAAATCTCCTTTTTGCGGCAGCGCATGGACTCGATAATAGAGACTGCGGACTGGGCTGGCTAGCCGCGCCGTGTAAACAGGCAGTCGTTGTGGCGGGGCGCGGGCGTGATTCGGTGGATTGACAGCCAGCCCGGCACAACGGCACTATTGCGGTATGACATCGCCAGATTACATTCATTCGAGCCGGACGTGGTGGCGCTCCTGAAGCGGGGCGGCATACCTGTGTCTTGAATGACCATGCCGCCGTCCGGGCGGCATTTTTGTGCCTGGTGGCTCTGCACGGCTGGCATGACCGACGCATTCGATCTGGGTAACCTCTGCCTGGCCACTGGTCAGCTGCAATAGAACAGGACTCTATACCGCCATGTCCGTGCTGATGATCGACAACTACGACAGCTTCACTTTCAATGTGGTGCAGTATCTGGGTGAACTGGGGGCCGACGTGGTCACCCATCGCAACGATGCCATCACCCTGGAAGAGATCGAGGCGCTTGCACCCAGCCACCTGGTCATTTCCCCCGGACCCTGCACGCCCAACGAGGCAGGCATTTCCATGGCGGCAATTCGCCATTTTGCCGGTCGCCTGCCGATTCTCGGTATCTGCCTGGGCCATCAGGCGATCGGCCAGGTCTATGGCGGCGAGGTCGTGCGGGCACCCCAGGTGATGCACGGCAAGACCTCCCGGATCCATCACCATGGCCAGGGTGTCTTCGAAGGGCTGGATGATCCGCTGGAGGTGACCCGCTATCACTCCCTCGTGGTGGCGGCCGACAGCCTGCCCGAGTGTATCGAGGTAACCGCCTGGACCGACGAGGACGACGTGACGCCGGGTTTGATCATGGGCCTGCGTCATCGCCAACTGGACATCGAAGGGGTGCAGTTCCACCCTGAGTCGATCCTTACCCGCCAGGGGCATGAGCTGCTGGCCAACTTCCTGAAGCGTCGCTGATCCGCGCCCGACAGAGACAGAGGAGTTTCCTCCATGCAGATGCGAGAGGCCATTGGCGCGGTGATGCGCCGCGAGAACCTGAGCTTCGACGAGACTCACTCGGTGATGCAGCAGATCATGACCGGCGAGGCTACCGATGCCCAGATAGGCGGCCTGCTGGTTGGTTTGGCCATGAAAGGTGAGACCGCCGAAGAGATCGGCGCGGCGGCCCAGGTCATGCGTGAGCTCATGAAGCGGGTCAGGGTCTCGGCCGAGAACGTTGTCGATATCGTCGGTACCGGCGGGGATGGCGCCAACCTGTTCAATGTGTCGACCGCCGCCAGTTTCGTGGCTGCCGCCGGTGGCGCCCATGTGGCCAAGCACGGCAATCGCAGCGTATCGTCCTCTTCCGGCAGCGCCGACCTCTTCGACGTGGCGGGTATCCACCTGGATCTGAAGCCGGACCAGGTAGGGCGCTGTATCGAACAGGTGGGCGTCGGTTTCATGTTTGCCCCCAACCATCATCCGGCCATGCGCTTTGCTGTCGGGCCGCGCCGGGAAATGGGCGTGCGCACCCTGTTCAATATCCTGGGGCCCCTCACCAACCCCGCCGGCGCTCCCAATCAGCTGCTGGGTGTCTACTCACCAGAGCTGGTTCCACTGATGGCCGAGGTACTGCAGTATCTCGGCAGCCGCCATGTCATGGTGGTACACGCCGAGGATGGGCTGGACGAGATCTCGCTGGCCGCACCGACCCAGGTGGCAGAGCTGAAGGATGGCGTGATCCGCCGCTACACGATCACCCCCGAGGAGCTGGGTATCGAGCGTCATGACATGACGTCGCTCAAGGTGGTCAGCGCCGAGGACAGCCTGCGCCTGGTCCGCGAGGCTCTGGTGGGTGAGGGGCTGGCGGCGGACATCGTCGCACTCAATGCCGGCGCTGCGCTCTACTGCGCGGATATTGCCGACACGCTGAAAGAGGGCGTGATGATGGCCCAGGATGCCCAGGCCTCCAAATTACCATTGGAGAAAATGAAGGAACTGGCCGATTTCACCCGTGTTCTGCTTCCCTGATGGCCCGGCGAAGCCCGGGGGAATGAGGCGTGTCAGAGGGTGAGATGTGCTCAAGTGCCGAATGAGTCGTGGACACGGGCGGGCAGTGATACCAGGCTGAGAAGGCGACCTTCATGCAGGCAGGCTTCGCCGACGACCTCGCGCCCGGCCGTCCAGCCAGAGCCCAGGTTGTTGAGCAAGCGCAGGCGAGCTGCGCCGACGCCGTGCCAAGACACCAGCTCGGCGGCTTGGAAGTGGAACATCTGGCCCACCACCGGATAGAGGGCCTTGAACAGGCTCTCCTTGAGGGAAAAGGTCGCGGTAACCATCAGGCCAGCCTCTGACTCGGGTAACCGCTCGAGGCGAGCAACCTCCTCTGGGGTAAGCACGCGCCTGGCCAGGCGAAGGGCCTGGGCTGCATCCAGCAGCCGCTCGGCGTCCAGGCCGAGCCCCAGATAGGCCTGCCTGGGGGCAACCAGCGCAGCGGCCCAGCCATCGTTATGGGTAATGGCGCCTACGCAGTCAACAGGCCAGCAGGGGGATCGGTCTTCGTTCATGCCTGGCGTCGCGTTCCGGCCGTCCAGGAGCCATAGAGCTCGCCTTGCGCACAGGCGCCCGGCAATGAACTCGGCGCGCCGCTTGGCGATGGCGCCTTGCAGAGGGGGAGGCAGGGCGATGCCCTCGTAGCTGGAGCCAGAATCGGAGAGATCGCGCCCGGCTCCCTGCTTGCCAATACGCGTGGGATCGAAGCGTGTGGCGACCAGGCGAACGCCCGGCAGCGGCGAGGCCCAGGGCCAAACGCTGGTGAAGGCCTCATGAAATGTCGGCGTGGTTTCCATCGGTGGATTCTGGCACGTGCCCCCCGTTGCCGCCAGCGCACACCGGTGACTGTGCTTGGATGGAGAAGAGGCCCGGGTGATGGGGGGGCAGAAGAGCGCGCAGGCAGCCGACTTGGGCAGTCTCTCTTTCAATGTCGCGTGGGTGATAGGTAAGATAGTCCGCCTACCGGCTTTATCCGCGGCCAGTGCCGCCCGCAATGAGACATCACCATGAGCCCGACGCAGGACGCACCCCCTACCATCCTGACCCGCATCCTGGCCCGCAAGGACGAGGAAGTCGCCGAGCGGCAGCGTGCCGTGCCGGAGGCCGAGCTATTGGCGCTGGCCGAGCGGCAGGAGGCCCCCCGCGGCTTCATTGCAGCGCTGACCCAGAACATCGATGAGGGCGACCCGGCAGTGATCGCCGAGATCAAGAAGGCCTCCCCCTCACGGGGTGTCATCCGTGAAGATTTCCAGCCCGGTGAGATCGCCAGACAATATGCCGTCGGTGGTGCCTCTTGCCTCTCGGTACTCACCGATGCCGACTTCTTCCAGGGCCATGAAGACTTCCTTGTCGAGGCACGCGAGGCTTGTGATCTGCCGGTGATTCGAAAGGACTTCATCATTCACGGCTATCAGGTCAGCGAAGCACGCGCTATTGGCGCGGACTGTATCCTGCTGATCGTTGCCGCCCTGGATGACGCTCGCATGGCCGATCTATACCAGCAGGCGGTGCTGCTGGGCATGGATGTGCTGGTGGAAGTGCATGACGTGCATGAGCTGGAGCGCGCGCTCAAGTTGGGAATCGACCTGGTGGGCATCAATAACCGCAATCTGCACACCTTCGAGACTCGCCTGGAAACCACGCTGGACATGCTGGGGCATATCCCGGCGGGCGTCACCGTGGTGACCGAGTCCGGCATCAATACCCGCAGTGACATGTTGCGCATGCGCGAGTACGACGTAAATGGTTTCCTCGTCGGCGAGGCCTTCATGCGCGAAGATGACCCCGGCGAAGCGCTGAGGCGACTTTTCTTCTAAGCCATTTTTATACCAACCATAAGGGCAGCCACCACGCTGCTCTATATGGTTGGTGAGCTACCACTCACTCGCTGATCCCCCTGACAACGCCAATTTGCCATGCTCGCCAATAGCGTTGATGAGCCAATGCTCGACAATTTTGCGGGCATCTCTCCCTGCGGATAATATGAAAGGGTCACTGATGAAGAAGTTAATTGCTGGCATCTTGGTGCTGTTGTTGCTGCCTAATCCAGCGTTATCAGCGGAGCTTTGGGGGCCTGCCAGTGCTGGGATGACGATTAAAGAGGTAATGCGTGTCATTGATGACGCTTACCGTTTAGACGAAGAAGAGGGAGGTCGCCTGGCGACCCGTGCGGTTGAAGCCGTGCGCCGAGATGACGTCGAGCTGGCGGACGAGACCTTCACACAGCGTTTTTTCTTTCTTAATGGTCAGCTTTCTCAAGTGACATTGAAGCTGAATAACACGCGTGATTTCGATTCCATGCTGGCGTTGGTTGATTCATTGACGGAAATAATGCGCGATCGATATGGACAAGAAGTCGATTCAGAAATGATACAGGCAGGTGCCATGCGACAAGCGAAAGTGGGCTGGATCGACGGCAATCGAAAGATAAGAATCTTCTTGATGTCCATGGGGGAGGACGATTCGCTGCTGAATGTGAATTACCAAGCATACTTTGGTGGTTGATTTTAGACTCACACAGGAGCTGCCTCTCACGGCGAATCAAGGCGTTGCAGGGCAGGTCACCTGCTCGATAGCCACATGATCAGCGAGAGCACCACGCTGATCAGGATCATTGTCGTAATGGGGAAATAGAACGAAAAGCTCTCTCGGCGAATCACAATGTCGCCGGGCAGTTGGCCGAGGGGTAGCTTGGAGAGCCAGGGCCAGAGCAGCCCTATGGCAACGCTGCAAAGGCCGATAATGATCAGGGTGCGGGACATACTGCCTCCTGTTCGTAACTGGCTGGTCGATGGAGGCCAGCGAGTCAGCCCGCCGACCTCTCTGTTTGCCTCTGCTTTACCTGTTGATTTACCAACTTAACTGGCGCAGCTGGTTCAGCAGCCCCTGGAGTGGGTGGGGCAAGCCGGTGTCTGAAAGTCGCTTCGCCTGGCTGCGACAGGAGTAGCCAGTAGCCAGCAGCCTGCCGGGGCTGGCTTCGTCTTCCACGACTGGCTGCCACGACTGGGCATAGATGGTCTTCGAGGTCTCCAGGTTGCGCGCTTCGTGCCCGTAGGTGCCGGACATGCCGCAGCAACCGGTACTGAGCAACTCTAGTTCGAAGCCAAAGGCGGCGAATACCTGCTGCCACGCCTTGGGACTGCCGGGGGCGTTGCTCTTCTCGGTGCAGTGGGACAGCAGCCGGTAACCGGGATCAGCCAGGGCTTCCAACTGCTGGCTCAGCCCCGGCGGCACCAGTCGCTGGCCCTGAGCCACCAGCCATTCCTGTAGCATCAGCACCTCGGGTACGCTATCGGGCGCGAGTGCCTTCACGTACTCCTGGCGGTAGGTCAGGGTCATGGCCGGGTCGATGCCCACCAGCGGCACGCCGAACTCGGCCAGTGCACGAAGCCGGCGGGCCTGTTTTTCGGCGGTGCGCGTGAAGGCGCCCATGAAGCCCTGCACATTCAGCGGCTTGCCGTTGGGCGAATAGGGGGCGACGAACACCCGGATGTCCAGGCGCGAGAGTAGCTCGACGATATCGAGCGCCACATCGGCCTCAAAGAAGCTGGTGAAGGCGTCCTGCACAATGACCACGCTTCGGGCCTTCTGCGCTTCGGTCAGAAGCCCTAGAGAAATCGGCGTGGCTTCGCTAATCCCCCAGGCTGCCAGCTGCTGCTTCAGTCTCGCCCGGGATAGCCGTGGGCTGTCGACCATGCCGATGGGGCCGGCCAATAGTCGCTCGACCAGGCGGGTGTTCAGTGCGGCGTTGTACAGCGGTGCGACCGATGCCAGTGCCGGCGCGAAGAACTCGAGGCCGCCAATCAGGTAGTCGCGCACAGGACGCAGGTAGCGACCGTGGTAGGCTTCGAGGAAGAGCGAGCGCGATTCGGGTACGTTGACCTTCACCGGACACTGGCCAGCGCAGGACTTGCACGCCAGGCAGCCGGCCATGGCGTCATAGACTTCATGGGAGAAGTCGGCCTCCTCACGGCGCTTGACGGTATTGCGTATTCGGGCCGGCAGGCGCTTGAGAAACCCCAGGGAGCCTTCGGCGCGCTGCTGGTGTGCCTGTTCCACCAGGTCGATGCCGGCGTTGCCCTGCAGGCGCAGCCACTCGCGGATCAGACTGGCACGGCCCTTGGGCGAATGGACGCGGTCGCGGGTGGCCTTCCACGAGGGGCACATGGCGTCATTGGGGTCGTAGTTGTAGCAGGCGCCGTTGCCGTTGCAGTACACCGTGGCGGCATGGGATTGCCACACACGTTCGTCGATCTGGCGATCGAGCTGGCCTCGGGTGGGCACACCATCGATTGCCAGCAGGCCCGGGTCGATCAGCTTGACCGGCTGCGCCTCGACCGCTTCGGGCGAGATATCAAATGCCTCCTCAGAGGGCTCGGCCGGGGTATCAAGCGCCTTTCCCGCGGGTTCGGGCGGGATCAACATAGGCGTGGCGATCTTGCCGGGATTGAGCTGATTGTGAGGGTCGAAAGCGGCCTTGACCCGCTGCAGGCTGGGGTAAAGCTCGCCGAAGAATTTTGGTGCGTACTCCGAGCGTACCCCCTTGCCGTGCTCGCCCCACAGCAGCCCGCCGTACTTGTGGGTCAGTTCGGCGACTTCATCGGAGATCTCTCGAATCAGTTGTTCCTGGACGGGGTCCTTCATGTCGATGGCCGGGCGCACGTGCAGCACGCCGGCGTCCACATGGCCGAACATGCCGTATGCCAGGCCGCGGGCATCGAGCAGGACGCGGAACTCGGCGATATAGTCCGCCAGCCTTTCCGGCGGCACCGCGGTATCCTCGACGAAGGGAATCGGGCGCTTCTCGCCCTTTTCATCGACCCTGGCATTGCCCAGCAGGCCTACGGCGCGCTTGCGCATGCCGTAGACTTTCTGGATCTGGGGGCGGCCCTCGGCCAGTGTGTAGCCCAGGCGCGGCACGCTTGCATCCGCTTCCAGATGGCGACAGAAGGCAGCGACACGCTCGGTGAGCCGCTTGGGGTCGTCGTCGTTGAACTCGACCAGGTTGATGCCACGAATGGCTGCGGCTTGCTGCGTTGTGGTGGCGGTGTTGCTGTCCTCGGCGCTATCCGCGCTGGGAAAGAACTCGGCCACGCTGTCCCAGACGAAGTCCTCCATGGCCAGCGTCAGCACCTTGTCGTCCACCGTCTCGATGGAGGTGGGCTTGGCTGCGGAAGCCATCAGTGCCTTGGCATCGCGCAGGGCGTCCATGAAGCCGGCGTAGCGCACGTTGACCAGGGTCGAGTGCTTCGGAATCGGTAGTACGTTGAGCACGGCCTCGTTGAGGAAACCCAGCGAACCTTCCGAGCCGCACAGCAGGCTGTTCATGTCGAGGCGACCTTCCGCATCTCTCAAGTGCGCCAGATCATAGCCCGTCAGGCAGCGGTTGAGTGGCGGGAACTTGGCAGCGATCAGCTTTACCTGGTCATCGATGATCTCCCGGGCGGTGCGGTAGGCGTTGCCGATCACCCCGCTGTGGTGGCACAGCGTCTCCAGTTCGGCCTCGGCGATGGGACGGCTTAGCAGGCGTTCACCGCCCAGCAGTACGGTGTCGAGCTCGAGTACGTGATCGCGTGTCTTGCCATACTCGCAGCTGCCCTGGCCGCTGGCGTCGGTGGAGATCATGCCGCCGATGGTGGCGCGGTTGGAGGTGGAGAGATCCGGTGCGAAAAACAGCCCGTGGGGTCTCAACGCGGCATTGAGCTGGTCCTTGACCACCCCGGCCTGGACCCTTGCCCGGCGGTTCTCGACGTCGATCTCCAGTATCTGGTTCATGTGTCGGGAGACATCCACCACCAGGCCGTCGGTGAGCGACTGGCCGTTGGTGCCGGTGCCGCCACCCCGGGGTGTCAGCACGACCTGGCGGTGCGCCGCTTCGCCGGCCAGGCGGGCGATCAGCTCGAGATCCGCGGCGTGGCGCGGAAACAGCACTGCCTGTGGCAGGCGCTGGTAGATCGAGTTATCGGTGGCCTGCACCGTGCGGCTGGCATAGTCCGGGGCGATGTCGCCCTCGAAGCCCCGCGCCTTGAGTACGTCGAGAAAGCGTAGGTAGCGGGCGTCGAGGCCGGCAAGGGTGCTCGATTGAGCGGTGTCCAGTCGTGAGATCATGGTGTCGTATTCGGTCGTTTTCGCTGTCGCGGCGTGGCCGGACAGGTAGAAGGGATGCCGCTACTTTACCCCGAGAGAGCGGTGGTGCGCATCCCGGCAAACGGCTGTTGCATGGCACACGGCCGCCCTTTTGCCTACAATGGGCGGCCGATTTCACCCAATGCGACGGACTGGATTCCATGCTCGATCCCAAACTGCTGCGCAGCGACCTCGAGATGGTCGCACAACGACTGGCCAAGCGTGGCTTCACGCTCGACACTACGCGACTCGAGGCGTTGGAGTCCCGGCGCCGTGAGATCCAGACCGAGACCGAGACCCTGCAAAACGAGCGCAACACCCGCTCCAAGTCGATCGGCCAGGCCAAGGCCCAGGGCGAGGATATCCAGCCGCTGCTGGCCGAGGTCAGCGACCTGGGCGATCGGCTCGATGCGGCCAAGGCTCGGCTTGCCGAGGTGCAGGCGGAATGGGACGAGCTGATCAGCGGCCTGCCCAATCTGCCCCACGAGAGCGTGCCGGAGGGTGAGAGCGAAGAGGAAAACGTCGAACTGCATCGCTGGGGCACACCCAAGACCTACGACTTCACGGTGAGGGATCACGTGGATCTGGGCGGCCTCCTGGGCAACCTCGACTTCGAGCTGGCAACCAAGCTGACCGGCGCCCGTTTCGCGGTGATGCGCGGCTCCATCGCCCGCCTGCATCGCGCCCTGACCCAGTTCATGCTCGACAAGCAGACCCTGGAGCATGGCTACGAGGAGTGCTACGTCCCCTTTATGGTCAACGAGGCGTCGCTGTACGGCACCGGCCAGCTGCCCAAGTTCGGCGAGGATCTCTTCCGGCTGGACGACGAGCGGGGCTATCACCTGATTCCCACCGCGGAAGTGCCGCTGACCAACTTCGCCCGAGACGAGATCCTGCCTCACAAGGCGCTGCCGGTGAAGCTCACCGCCCATACGCCGTGCTTCCGCAGCGAGGCGGGCTCCCATGGCCGCGACACCCGGGGCATGATTCGCCAGCACCAGTTCGACAAGGTCGAGATGGTGCAGATGGTCGAGCCCGAGCAGAGCTATGCGGCGCTGGAAGAGATGCGCGGCCATGCCGAAGCGATCCTGCAGGCACTCGAGCTGCCCTACCGGGTGGTGACCCTGTGCACCGGAGACATGGGTTTCGGTGCGGCCAAGACCTATGACCTGGAAGTATGGCTGCCCAGCCAGGAGACCTATCGCGAGATATCCTCGGTCTCCAACTGCGAGGACTTCCAGGCGCGGCGCATGCAGGCGCGCTTCCGCCACCCCGAGCAGAAGAAGCCGCAGCTGCTGCACACCCTCAACGGTTCCGGCCTGGCGGTGGGGCGCTGCCTGATCGCGGTGATGGAGAACCACCAGAACACCGACGGCTCGATCACCGTGCCCGAGGCGTTGCGGCCCTTCATGGGCGGCGTCGAGACAATTAACATCTAGAAACCTGTCGCACTTGACGCTGATCTACTGCGAGATCCGAAGTCAAATTCCTCGCGACGATCGGTCAAATCCGACAGGCGCCTAGGCATACGGCCGTATGCTTGGTGCGGCAAATGAAACACCCCACCGATTGGCATCGATGGGGTGTTTTCGTTTGGGCTTATTACTCCGGTTCGATCGTCCAGCTGACGCTGACCCCGGCGTCGATGGTGACGGTGCCGGGGCGATACTCCGCCTGGGGCGCACTTTCACGCATATCGGCACTCATGGCCATCATGCGCGGGGCGAAGATCGGCGACTGGGTCTCGCTCACAGTGATCACCGGCCCCAGCGTCACACCCAGGGTGGAGGCCATCAACTCGGCCTTGTGGCGCGCCTTCTCCAGCGCCATTACCAGCGCTTCATCGGTGGCGGCGTCGCGGTCGGCGAGGTCGTACATCATGCCGTCCAGGGCATTGACCCCGGCTTCGGTCAGTGCATCGAGCAACAGGGGCAGGCGCTCCAGGTCGGCCACCTTCACCTGGAAGGGGCGTTCGAGGCGCGTTCGTACCAGAGTTTCACGCTCGCCGTCACTGGTTCGGGCGCCGGGGAGGTATTCGGGCTGGACGTTCAGCGAACCGGCACTGATCGCATCACGCTCGACACCGGCCTCCTCCAGGGTGCGAATCAGCATGGCGGCGCGCTCCTCGAGTCGGTCACGTGCCTCTCGCAATGCGGCGGGATCAGAGGTGGATTCCTCGTCCCGGGCCACAGCCGGAGTTCGCTCCCATAGTCTGGCATTGAGCGTGGCGCGGTCAGGCACCACTTCCAGTTGGGCCTCGGCCTGGACATCGAGCCGCGAGCGAATGTCATCGGCGTGTACGGCCATGGCGCTGAAAGGAGTCATGGCGACCAGTGCGCCTGCCAACAGGCAGGTTGAGAGAAGTGAACGGGGCATGAAGCCTCCTTGCCGCGGTGCTGTAGGGATGAGCGTGCCAGGGTAATTGATGAGTGACGCTGTTCGATTCGAGATGCGGCGGCGAGTAAGGTTCCGTAGCAGCGCAGATTATGTCGAGTGTCCGCGTTCAGCGGGTACCCGCCTGGTGAACGGGCCATTTGTGTCGCCGCCCCACAGGCGCCATGATGACTACACACGCCAGACAGGGACAGGTCATGCTTCGCCGCAACAGTGACTCGAATTACAGCTATCCTCTCACGCTGACGCTGGCCTTGGCTGCACTGGTGATCATCATTGCCGGCATCAGGGCAGGAGCTGACTTGATCGTGCCTTTGCTATTGGCACTGTTCATTGCGGTGATCTGCACCGCTCCGGTGAACTGGTTGCATCGTTGGGGGGTGAGCCTGCGTCTGGCGGTCCTGATCACCCTGCTGGTGATCGGTGGCTTCCTCTCCCTGGTCGGGCTGCTGGTAGTCAATTCCTTCAGCACTTTCATTCAGGCGCTGCCCGGAATCGAGTCGCGGCTCTACGAGCGCTATCTGGATCTTCTCGACAGCATGGCTTCCATGGGTCTGGCCATCGACCCCGACCTGTTGGCGGGGTTGGTGGAAGTCGAGGACGGCAGCGCCTGGCTGCCTACCCTGCTGGGTGGGCTGGGAAACCTGTTCGTGCAGAGCGTCCTGATAGCGCTGCTGGTAATCTTCATGCTGTACGAGACGCTCAATTTTCGTGCCAAGGTTTCCCTGGCGCTGGATGATCCGGCTCCTAGCCTGCAGCGTTTCGAGGAGTTCAGCCAGACGCTCAAGCGCTACCTGGCGGTCAAGACGGTCATCAGCCTGGTGACCGGTGTGCTGGCCTGGCTGGCCTGCGTGGTAATGGGAGTGGACTTCCCGTTGCTTTGGGGGGTCTTGGCCTTTGCCCTCAACTATATCCCCAACATCGGCTCGGCGCTGGCCGCCTTCCCCCCCGTACTGCTGCTGCTGGTGTCACAGCACGGTGGGGTGGCGGATGCCTTCATGCTGGCGATGGCCTATCTGGTGATCAACTTCACACTCGGCAACCTGGTGGAGCCGCGAATGATGGGACGGGCATTGGGGTTGTCGACTCTTGTTGCCTTCCTGTCGCTGGTGGTGTGGGGGTGGATGCTGGGTGTGGTGGGCATGCTGCTGTCGGTGGTGCTGACCATGACGCTGAAGATAGCCCTGGACAGCCACCCCGAGACGCGCTGGATTGCTTATCTGCTGGGGCCTGGAAAAGAGCCGGTCGTCGCCGCGAAAGGCTTCGGGGAGGAGCCGAGCGTTTCCGAGCGCGACGAGATCACCTGACCGAAGTGATTCGTTTGAAGCCATTTGCTCGAAGCTATCTGACCGACGTTGTCTGAGCCGGACACGATTCGCCCCGGCCAGGCCGGGGCGAAGGGGAACGGGGCTCCGCCTGGAGTCAGGCGTTCTGATCGATGAACTGTGCCAGCTGTGACTTGGATTGGGCACCGACCAGCGAGGCGACCTTGGAGCCCGACTTGAACAGCATGACGGTGGGAACGCCACGAACGCCCTGTTCGGCGGCGATTTCCGGGGCGTCATCGACATTGATGCTGACTACCTTGAGATTGCCGGAACGCTCCTCGGCAACCTCGTCGATCACCGGTGCCATGACCTTGCAGGGGCCACACCAGGGGGCCCAGAACTTCAGCAGCACGGGTTGGTCTGCCTTCAGGACTTCCTGCTCGAAGTTGGCATTGGTGACATCGACGTTGTTGGCCATGTGATTCTCCAGTTACGTTGCGCTGCATCGAGCGGGTCGAAATGACACGCCAGGGCGTGTCCGGTCGGCTGATGTTAGCGGTCGACCGGGTCGCTGGCAAATGGGATCAGTGGCGGTTTTCTTTTATGCCATTTAGTGCTTACATGGTGCTGTTTTATTCTCGGCTGTGAAATGGCCCGCTGGGCGGTAGAGGGGGAGGCATAAGATGAAACTTCAGCAGCTGCGCTATGTATGGGAAGTGACCCGCCACAATCTCAATGTCTCGGCTACGGCACAGAGCCTCTATACCTCACAGCCGGGCATCTCCAAGCAGATCCGCCTGCTGGAGGATGAGCTGGGTGTCGAGATATTTGCCCGCAGCGGCAAGCATCTGACCCGAGTCACCCCGGCGGGGCAGGCCATCGTCGATCTGGCAGGCCAGGTGTTGCGGCTGGCCGAGAACATCAAGCAGGTGGCCCAGGAGCACAGCGATGAGCGGCGTGGAAGCCTCTCCATCGCCACGACTCATACCCAGGCACGCTATGCGCTGCCACCGGTCATTGGCGAGTTCACCCGCAAATATCCCGACGTGGCGCTGCACATGCAGCAGGGCACGCCCAAGCAGATCGCACAGATGGTCAGCGATGGCCAGGCCGACTTCGCCATCTGTACCGAGGCGCTGGAACTGTTCAACGATCTGGTGCTCCTGCCGTGCTATCGCTGGAATCGTTGTGTGCTGGTTCCACGTGGCCACCCGCTGGCAGAGTCCGGTGAGCTGACCCTGGAGCGCCTGGCCGAGCAGCCGTTGGTGACTTACGTCTTCGGCTTCACCGGTCGTTCCCAACTGGACGATGCCTTCCGGGCCAGAGGGCTTTCCCCCAATGTGGTACTGACGGCGGCCGATGCCGATGTGATCAAGACCTATGTCCGCCTGGGCCTGGGTGTGGGCATCGTGGCGCACATGGCGGTGGATCCCGAACTGGATGACGACCTGGTCGCAGTCGAGGCAGGGCACCTGTTCGAGAGCTCCGTCACCAAGATCGGTATTCGTCGCGGCACTTTCATGCGCGGCTACATGTATGAATTCGTCAAGGGCTTTGCCGGCCATCTCGAGCGTGACCTGGTCGATGCCGCCCTGGCGGCAGGACCACGCCACGAAGATGGCCTGTTCAAGGATATCGAGCTACCGGTTCGCTAGGCCGTGTTCAAAACCGATGCCCTCGGCTAGCGGTCAACGCACTCAATGTTGCAAGTGCAGGCCGCATTCGCGTTTCTCATCCACTTTGGTGGGGTCGAAATAGTCGAAGTTGTCGGGCAGGTCATGGTCCAGTAGATAGTTGTACATATCCTTGGCGCTCCAGTGCAGCAACGGCGATACCTTCAGCAGGCCATCGGCATTGCGGCTTACGGGTGCCATGAGAGCCCGTTCGGGGGTGTCTTCGGCACGCAGTGCCGTGAACCAGACATCCGGTGCCATTTCACTCAATGCACGTTCGAAAGGCTCCAGCTTCACCTCCCGGGTGAAGGCCTCGTGGCGCGGGTCTTCGATGCCCGGCATTGGGCCTTCCACGGCTTCGCGGTGTGCCCGGGAGCGTCGCGGCAGGTAGCTGACCAGATTGAGGTCGAGGCGCTTGACCAGTTCGTCGGCAAAGCGATAGGTGGCCTCTGTGTTGTAGCCGTTGTCCATCCAGACGATGGGAATCGATGGCATATGGCGCGTCACCATATGCAGGATGACGGCTTCGAAGGGGCGGAAGTTGGTGGTGCAGATGGGCCGCTTGCCCTGCTCCAGTGCCCAGCGAATGAGAGCATCGGGTTCATTGCCGTGTTCGGCATTGATCACGTCGAGGGGTGAGGCCATGGGAGACTCCAGTGTCTTTGAGTGTCGTTGGCCACACCCTACCAAAGCCTGCAGATTCGCCCCCAATACCATTTCATTGGATAGATATATCCAAAAGATCAAAAAAATGCACCTGTTATTCCAAGTTGTGCTGAGGCTCGGCAGTCAGCGCTGTCATCAGGTGCCGAATCTTGTCCAGCGTCTCGGTGTACTCGTCATTCACGTCGGAATCCGCCACCAGTCCACCACCGCCCCATAGATGCAGTCTGCCGGCATCGGCGACCGCGGTGCGAATGGCGATGGACGTGTCCATGCGCCCGCGAACATCCACATAGCCCAGGCTGCCGCAGTAGACACTGCGCCTGCTGGGCTCCAGCTCATCGATGATCTGCATGGCGCGGACCTTGGGTGCCCCGGTAATCGAGCCGCCGGGAAAAGCCGCTGCCAGCAGGTCGAGCGGGCGCTTTCCGGCGGCCAGCTCACCACACACGATGCTGACCAGGTGGTGAACGTTGGCGTAGCTTTCCAGCCCGCAGAGCTGGGGGACCCTGACGCTGCCCGGGCGGCATACCCGGCCCAGGTCGTTGCGCAGCAGGTCGACGATCATCACGTTCTCGGCGCGGTCCTTGAGGCTGATGGAGAGTGCCTCGGCCAGGCGGAGGTCCTCTTCCGGCGTCGCTCCGCGTGGGCGGGTGCCCTTGATCGGGCGGGTCTCGACGAGGCCCTCTTCATCGCACAGCAGGAAGCGCTCGGGCGAGAGCGAGAGGATGGCCTGCTCATCCCAGGCCAGATAGCCGGAAAAGGGGGTCGGTGTGGCAAGCCGAAGGCGCTGGTAGGCCGCCCACAGGTCGCCGGCGAAGGGCGCGCTGAAGCGCTGGGCCAGGTTGATCTGATAGCAGTCACCCGCGCGAATATAGTCCTGAACGGCGGAAAATCGCCGTGCATAGCCTTCGCGGTCGAGCTCGCCTTCGAAGGGGGCCAGTAGCCGGAACTGGCCTCCCGATACCGGCAGCGCATTGAGCCACTCCATGACCAGGCCCCGGCGCTGTGCACTGGCGACCAGCCAGGTTTCGCCGGCGTCATGATCCTGGATGAGCGCCCAGTCATAGAGGCCGACGCGGCTGGCTGGCAGGTCCACCACCTGCTGTGAACGGCCCCCGACGGGCTCCAGGCAGCGGCCCAGGTCATAGCCCCAGTAGCCTATCAATCCCCCGAGAAAGGGCAGATCGCTGTCGGGAAGCTCGAGCGCGAGGCTGTCCAGCAGGGCCTGCTGGGCGGAGAACGGGTCTTCCTCATCCATGCCTTCGACGCCGCCGCTCAGGTTGCCGTGGTCGTCGATCGACAGCACTGTCAGCGGGTCGCTGCTCATGATGTCATAGCGCCCGCCGGGCGCGATGGGGCGCCCGCTGTCCAGCAGTACGGCTCCCGGGCGCTGGCGCAGGGCGGAAAAATAACCCAGCGGATCGTCTCGGTAGGGAAGGGGGGTTATCTCGAGTCGTATGGTCATTGCCGGGGCCTTTCGGAACAGGCGACCCATTCTAGGGTTCAGGCGGCGTTTTGTCCCATGGCGTGATGCAACGCCTGCGGGTATTGCCATCAACGCTGGCATGGATTGTCGACAGCCGGCTTTGAAAAATCCATGTTGTCTACAACCAAAGACGTAGCTACTTGGCCTTGTCCCGTGGTTGACCGGGGCGCAGCCAATGTCTAAAGTCTCTTCATCATTTAATTGTCGACAATTGCTATGAACTCAATCGTACCAGAACAGACCGCTCCTGAGGTTCGCACCCTGGCCGAACGGGTTTTTCATGAGCTGCAGGATGCCATTGTTCGTGGCGAGCTGGCGCCGGGCAGCAAGATAACCGAGCCAGGCCTGTCCAAGGCCTATGGCATCTCCCGTGGTCCGCTGCGCGAGGCCATGCGACGGCTGGAAGCGCATCGCCTCATCGAACGGGTGCCCCATGTCGGTGCTCGCGTGGTCAAGCTGTCGATGAAGGAGCTGTTGGAGCTGTTCGATGTCCGGGAGGCGCTTGAAAGCATGGCGGCTCGCCTGGCCGCGGAACACATGAGCGCCGAGGAAATCGCCGGCCTTCGTGAAGTGCTGGCTCTTCATGAGCGTCAGGCCGATCTCAAGAGCGGGGAGGCCTACTATCAGCGCGAAGGCGATCTGGATTTTCATTACCGTATCGTCCTTGGCAGCCACAATCGCATGTTGATGACGATGCTGTGCGATGACCTCTATTACCTGGTGCGGCTATACCGTACCCAATTCAGCGCCAGCGGGACACGACCGCACCGAGCCTTCGTCGAACACCATCGTATTGTCGATGCCATCGAGGCCGGGGACGCCGAGCTGGCCGAGCTGCTGATGCGTCGTCACGTCAGCGCCTCGCGGGCCAATGTGGTTGACCGCTACGCCACGATTCTCACACAGCAAGCTGAGGCGACCAACTGAGGCCGGCTGGACCTATTCCGTACATTGATAGCCAGAAACATAGAGGAACCTTGTCATGACTCGATCCACACCCGGTGCGCGTTTTCGTGCCGCCCTGGAGGCCAACCGGCCTCTGCCGATCGTCGGCACCATCAATGCCTATACTGCCATGATGGCCGAGCGGGTGGGGCATCAGGCGATCTACCTCTCCGGTGGTGGCGTGGCTAACGCCTCTTTCGGTCTGCCCGACCTGGGCATGACCACCATGAACGACGTGGTGGCGGATGCCCACCGCATCTGCGGGGCCACGGACCTGCCGCTGCTGGTCGACATCGATACCGGCTGGGGGGGCGCCTTCAACATCGCCCGTACCGTCAAGGAGATGCAGCGTGCCGGTGTCGCCGCCGTGCATATCGAGGATCAGGTAGCCCAGAAACGCTGCGGCCACCGTCCCAACAAGGCGATCGTCTCCCAGGAGGAGATGGTGGACCGCGTCAAGGCGGCCGCCGACGCGAAGGTCGATCCGGATTTCTACCTGATAGCCCGCACCGACGCCTTCCAGAAGGATGGCCTGGATGCGGCCATCGAGCGGGCCAGCGCCTGTATCGAAGCCGGTGCCGATGCCATCTTCGCCGAAGCGGTGCATACCCTGGATGACTACCGTGCCTTCTGCGAGCGGGTCGATGCGCCGATCCTGGCCAACATCACCGAATTCGGCGCTACGCCGTTGTTCAGCCAGCAGGAGCTCGGCGAGGTGGGCTGTCGCATGGTGCTCTATCCTCTGTCGGCGTTCCGCGCCATGAACGCCGCTGCGCTGAAGGTCTACCAGAGCATCCACGACAACGGTCACCAGCGCGATGTGGTCGAGCTGATGCAGACCCGTGACGAACTCTACGACTTCCTCAATTATCACAGCTTCGAGCAGAAGCTGGACGCGCTGTTCGAGAAGGGCGGCGAGTGAAGGGAGCGCCATAACGCAAGGCGAAGCATCCCGGTGGCGTCACTCGGAGGCTCGGTTCCCGGCCTGGTGGCGTGGCGCCCATCACATATAAAAGACGCAAGACCGACTAATACAGGAGACGCGACATGTCAGATAAACCCGTCAGCAGTACCGGCCTGCGCGGCCAGAGCGCCGGCACCACGGCACTGTGCACCGTCGGCAAGACCGGCTCGGGCCTGACCTACCGTGGCTTTGACGTCAAGGAACTGGCCGAGAAGGCGCGCTTCGAGGAAGTGGCCTACCTGCTGCTCAAGGGCAAGCTGCCGAACCAGGCCGAACTCGATGCCTATATCACCAAGCTCAAGGGCCTGCGTGGCCTGCCTGAGGCGCTCAAGGCCGTACTCGAGCAGATTCCGGCCAATGCCCATCCCATGGATGTGATGCGTACCGGTGCCTCCATGCTGGGCAACCTCGAGACCGAGCAGAACTTTGACGAACAGCAGGATGTCTCCGACCGGCTGCTGGCGGTGCTGCCCTCGATCATCTGTTACTGGTATCGCTACTCCCACGACGGGGTACGCATCGAGACCGAAACCGACGACGAGTCGGTGGGCGCCCACTTCCTCCACCTGCTGCGTGGTGAAGCGCCTTCCGAACTGCACGCCCGCGTGATGAATGTCTCGCTGATCCTCTATGCGGAGCATGAGTTCAATGCTTCGACCTTCACCGCGCGCGTCTGTGCTTCGACCCTCTCCGACATGCACTCCTGCGTGACAGGTGCCATCGGCTCCCTGCGCGGTCCGCTGCATGGCGGTGCCAACGAGGCGGCCATGGACATGATCGAGAACTGGAAGTCGCCGGAAGAGGCCGAGCGCGAAATCATGGGCATGCTCGAGCGCAAGGAGAAGATCATGGGCTTCGGGCACGCGATCTACCGCGAGTCCGATCCGCGTAACGCCATCATCAAGGAGTGGTCGGAGAAGTTGGCCCAGGATGTGGGCGACACCGTGCTCTATCCAGTCTCCGTGCGGGTCGAGGACGTCATGTGGCGCGAGAAGAAGCTGTTCTGCAACGCGGATTTCTTCCACGCCAGCGCCTATCATTTCATGGACATCCCCACCAAGCTGTTCACACCGATTTTCGTCTGCTCGCGTGTGACTGGCTGGTGCGCCCATGTCTTTGAGCAGCGGGCCAACAATCGCATTATCCGACCCAGCGCTGACTATATCGGCCCCGAGAAGAGCGAGTGGGTGCCTATCGAACAGCGCGACTGATCTGCGCAAGTGGCGGCGGCCTCCCCACGGCCGTCGCCTTGTCCCTCTTAGCAGAGGTGGGCGAATGCCCATCCAGCGCCTCTGAGCCCGACTCGACGGATGCCCGACGCCATGAATACCGACTATCGCAAACCCCTGCCCGGCACTGACCTGGATTATTTTGACGTGCGCACCGCCGTCGATGCGATCCAGCCCGGTGCCTATGACACGCTGCCCTACACCTCGCGGGTGCTGGCCGAAAACCTGGTGCGCCGCTGCGACCCCGCGATGCTGACGGATTCGCTGAAGCAGCTGATCGAGCGCAAGCGCGATCTGGATTTTCCCTGGTATCCGGCTCGGGTGGTGTGCCATGACATCCTCGGCCAGACGGCGCTCGTCGACCTGGCCGGCCTGCGCGATGCCATTGCCGCCAAGGGTGGAGACCCGGCCAAGGTCAACCCGGTGGTGCCGACCCAGCTGATCGTCGACCACTCGCTGGCCGTGGAGCATGCCGGTTTCGAGAAGGATGCCTTCGAGAAGAACCGCGCCATCGAGGATCGGCGCAACGACGACCGCTTCCACTTCATCAACTGGACCAAGACCGCCTTCGAGAATGTGGATGTGATCCCCCCCGGCAACGGCATCATGCACCAGATCAACCTGGAGAAGATGTCGCCGGTGGTGCAGGTTCGCTCCGACGAGAAGGGAAGACGTGTCGCCTTCGTCGATACCTGTGTCGGTACCGACAGCCACACGCCAATGGTCGATGCCCTGGGCGTGATCTCCGTCGGTGTGGGTGGCCTGGAAGCCGAGAGCGTGATGCTGGGGCGTGCCTCCTACATGCGTCTACCGGATATCATCGGTGTCGAGCTGACCGGCAAGCTGCAGCCGGGCATCACCAGTACCGACATGGTGCTGGCGCTGACCGAGTTCCTGCGTCGCGAGCGGGTTGTGGGTGCCTACCTGGAGTTCTACGGTGAAGGGGCCTCGAGCCTGACCGTGGGCGACCGGGCCACCATCTCCAACATGACACCGGAATACGGCGCCACCGCCGCCATGTTCTATATCGATGAGCAGACCATCGACTACCTCAGGCTGACCGGTCGCGAGGACGACCAGGTCGCCCTGGTGGAGCGCTTCGCCAAGGAGACCGGCCTGTGGGCGGACAGCCTGGAAAAGGCCGAATATGAGCGGGTTTTGACCTTCGACCTCTCCTCGGTACCCCGTACCCTGGCCGGTCCCTCCAATCCCCATGCCCTGCTGCCCACCTCGGAACTGGCGTCCCGTGGCATCAGCGGCACGGTGGAAAACGAGGCGGGAAAGATGCCCGATGGGGCGGTGATCATCGCTGCCATCACCAGCTGCACCAACACCAGCAACCCGCGCAACATGGTGGCCGCGGGCCTGATCGCCCGTAACGCCAACAAGCTGGGACTGACCCGCAAGCCCTGGGTGAAGTCCTCCCTGGCGCCGGGCTCCAAGACGGTCAAGATGTACCTGGAAGAGGCCAGGCTGTTGCCCGAGCTGGAAGACCTCGGCTTCGGCGTGGTGGCCTTTGCCTGCACCACCTGCAACGGCATGAGCGGCGCCCTGGACCCGGTGATCCAGCAGGAGATCGTCGACCGCGACCTCTATGCCACGGCGGTGCTGTCGGGTAACCGCAACTTCGACGGCCGGATCCACCCCTACGCCAAGCAGGCCTTCCTGGCTTCGCCTCCGCTGGTGGTGGCCTATGCCATTGCAGGCACCATTCGCTTCGACATCGAGAAGGACGCGCTGGGCTTCGACCAGGATGGCAAGCCCATCACGCTGAAGGATATCTGGCCCAGCGATGAAGAGATCGATGCCATCGTCAAGGCCAGCGTGAAGCCCGAGCAGTTCCGCGAGACCTATATCCCGATGTTCGATGTGGACAAGGGCGCGCGGGCCCAGGTGAGCCCGCTCTACGACTGGCGGCCCCAGAGCACCTATATCCGCCGTCCGCCCTACTGGGAGGGTGCCCTGGCCGGCGAGCTTTCGCTCAAGGGCATGCGTCCCCTGGCGGTACTCGGCGACAACATCACCACCGATCACCTGTCACCGTCGAATGCCATCATGATGGACAGTGCGGCGGGTGAGTACCTGCACAAGATGGGCGTGCCGGAGGAGGACTTCAACTCCTACGCCACCCATCGGGGCGACCACCTCACGGCCCAGCGCGCCACCTTCGCCAATCCCAAGCTGCTCAACGAGATGGTGCAGGAGAACGGTGCGGTGAAGCAGGGGTCGCTGGCGCGGGTCGAGCCGGAAGGCAAGGTCACCCGCATGTGGGAGGCGATCGAGACCTACATGGAGCGCAAGCAGCCACTGATTATCATCGCCGGTGCCGACTACGGCCAGGGCTCTTCCCGTGACTGGGCGGCCAAGGGCGTGCGTCTGGCCGGGGTGGAGGCCATCGCCGCGGAAGGCTTCGAGCGTATTCACCGTACCAACCTGATCGGCATGGGGGTGCTGCCGCTGCAGTTCGAAGCGGGTACCACGCGCAAGACGCTGGCTATCGACGGCACCGAGACCTTCGATGTGGTGGGCGAACCGAGGCCCCGTGCCACCCTGACGCTGGTGATCAACCGCAGGAACGGCGAGCGCGTGGAAGTGCCGGTGACCTGCCGTCTCGATACCGCCGAGGAGCTCTCGATCTTCGAGGCCGGCGGCGTGCTGCAGCGCTTCGCCAAGGACTTCCTCGAGTCCGAGGTCGAAGCGGTCGGCTGAGCGTTGACAGTCTGACGGACCCTATCGACCCGGCCCCAAACAAGGTCCGGGTCGATCTGTCTCTACCCTCACTTTCTCAAGGAAGCGCTGTTCATGGCACATGCTCCCCAGGCTCATGTTTCACAGATCAGAATCCCCGCCACCTATATGCGTGGAGGTACCAGCAAGGGGGTGTTCTTTCGCCTGCAGGATCTCCCCGAAGCGGCCCAGGCCCCCGGCGCGGCGCGGGACAGGCTCTTGATGCGGGTGATCGGCAGCCCCGATCCCTACCAGAAGCAGATCGACGGCATGGGGGCGGCGACCTCCAGTACCAGCAAGACGGTGATCCTGTCGAAGAGCACCCAGCCGGACCACGATGTCGACTACCTGTTCGGCCAGGTATCCATCGACAAGGCTTTCGTCGACTGGAGCGGCAACTGCGGCAACCTGTCGGCGGCGGTGGGGCCCTTCGCCATCAGCAACGGCCTGGTGGACCCGGCACGGGTACCGCACAACGGCATCGCCACGGTGCGCATCTGGCAGGCCAATATTCGCAAGACCATCATCGCCGAGGTACCGATGACCGACGGCGCCGTGCAGGAGACCGGTGACTTCGAACTCGACGGCGTCACCTTTCCGGCGGCGGAAGTGCCGGTGGCGTTCATGGACCCGGCCGACGGTGAAGGCGCGATGTTCCCTACCGGCAACCTGGTGGACGATCTCGAGGTGCCGGCTGACGTGGTGAAAGGGGGCGTACTGAAGGCGACCCTGATCAACGCCGGCATCCCGACTATCTTCATCAACGCGGAGGCCATCGGCTACACTGGCAATGAGCTACAGGACGCCATCAACGGTGACCCCGATGCGCTGGCGATGTTCGAGACGATTCGCGCCCATGGTGCGGTGCGCATGGGGCTTATCCAGCATATCGACGAGGCTGCCAGCCGCCAGCACACACCGAAGGTGGCCTTCGTCGCCAAGCCGGTGGACTACATCGCCTCCAGCGGCAAGGCGGTCAAGGCCAGCGATGTGGATCTGCTGGTGCGTGCGCTCTCCATGGGCAAGCTGCACCACGCCATGATGGGCACGGCCGCCGTTGCTATCGGTGCCGCCGCGGCGATACCGGGAACGCTGGTCAACCTTGCGGCGGGCGGCGGGGATCGTACCTCGGTGCACTTCGGCCACCCCTCGGGCACCCTGCGGGTTGGCGCCGAAGCCACGCGCGTGGGTGACGACTGGGCGGTGACCAAGGCGATCATGAGCCGCAGCGCACGGGTGCTGATGGAAGGCCATATACGGGTGCCCGGCGACAGCTTCTAGAAAGCATGGACTTATTGCTGAAAGACTACATTGAAGAACGCCCCGGGTCGCAGGACCCGGGGCGTTTTCTATAGTGAAGGCATGGATTCAACGTCGAAACAGGAGACCATCATGAGCAGCACCGTGGAAGCCAATGTGCGCCCGGACTACGACATCGAGCTGCAGAAAATTGCCGACTATGTTCTCGACTACCGGGTCGATAGCGCCGAAGCCTGGGATACGGCCCGCAACTGCCTGATGGATACGCTGGGGTGCGGCCTGTTGGCCCTTCGTTTTCCTGAGTGCACCAAACACCTGGGCCCGCTCGTCGAAGGCACCATGGTGCCCCACGGCGCTCGGGTGCCGGGCACATCCTATCGCCTCGACCCGGTCAAGGCGGCCTGGGATATCGGCTGTATCGTGCGCTGGCTCGACTACAACGATACCTGGCTGGCCGCCGAGTGGGGGCACCCCTCCGACAACCTGGGGGGCATCCTGGCGGTGGCGGATCATCTCTCTCAGAAACGCGTTTCCATGGGTGAGGCGCCGCTCACCATGCGCGACGTACTCGAAGCCATGATCATGGCCCATGAGATCCAGGGTGTCCTTGCGCTGGACAACTCCTTCAATCGCGTCGGTCTCGATCATGTGGTGCTGGTGAAAGTGGCCTCTACTGCTGTGACAGCCAGGATGATGGGTGCCGATCGGGAGCAGATACTCTCTGCACTGTCCCACGCCTGGGTCGATGGCCAGAGCCTGCGTACCTATCGTCATGCCCCCAACGCCGGGTCGCGAAAAAGCTGGGCCGCCGGCGACGCCACCTCCCGCGGGGTGCGCCTTGCCGATATCGCCCTGCGCGGCGAGATGGGCGTGCCGGGAGCGCTGTCCGCCCCGCAGTGGGGTTTCTATGACGTGCTGTTCAGCCATACCAACAAGGACCTGGCGACCAAGCCGGAAGAGGAGCGCAAGTTCACCTTCCAGCGTGACTTCGGCAGCTATGTCATGGAAAACGTGCTGTTCAAGATCTCCTTTCCGGCCGAATTCCATGCCCAGACCGCCTGCGAAGCCGCCGTGACCCTGCATCCGCAGGTGAAGGATCGACTGGGTGAAATCGACAGGATCGTACTGACCACCCACGATTCGGCGATCCGCATCATCTCCAAGTCCGGCGCCCTGGCGAACCCGGCCGACCGTGACCACTGTCTGCAATACATGACCGCCGTGCCGCTCTCCTTCGGTAGTCTGGTGGCCGAGCATTATGAGGACGACTTCCACGCGGCGCATCCCATCATCGATGAGCTGCGCGCCAAGATGGAGGTGGTCGAGGACCCGCGCTATTCACGCGACTATCACGACCCCGAGAAGCGCTCGATAGCAAACGCCATCCAGGTCTTATTCAAGGATGGCAGTGCCACCGACAAGGTTGAGGTCGAGTACCCGATCGGGCACCGTCGGCGTCGCTCCGAAGGCATCACCGTGCTGGAGGAGAAGTTCAGGCGCAATCTGGCCACGCGGTTCCCTCCGGGGCGTACCGCTCGGATATTCGAGCTGTGTCGCGACCAGCCTCGGCTCGAAAAGACCGCGGTGCATCAGTTCGTCGACCTGTGGGTGATCTGACCGACAATGCTGCTGCGCTGCATTTCCACCGGGTCGTCGAAAGACTTGATGATGGTCATGGAAGGCTCCGGCAGAGTGGACTATAGTTTTTTGACGGCCAGGGGTTGTGCGCGGCTCCGGTAATGAGTAAAGTACGCATCCGCTACCGGCAACGGGCAAACGTTACCGGCGGTGGAAGTGGAGAAAGTGCTTGTTTCTGTTTGGTTTTTCGGATCGGCTGGTGAGGTTCGCGATTGACAGAAGCGCCGGAGACGGTAGAATGCACGCCACGCTGA
>NZ_JAHXBV010000010.1:0-69195 GCF_019915905.1 Halomonas sp. ANAO-440
CCTCCATTATGAGGCTTATCGGGGTGTCCGCTCCAATTGGACCACTTCAACTTGCAGCCGGCCAGCTCAAGCTGCATGAACAGCGTTTTACACTGCGTCCGCTGATTGAGCAGGCACTGGAAGACAACGCCCTGTATGCCGAGAGCTTTGGGGTCGCCCTGTCGCTGGTGTCACCTGCGGCAAACGGAGAGGTGTTACTCGATCCCGATCGCTTCGCCCAGGTGATGGCCAACCTGCTCTCCAATGCCAGCAAGCATTCACCGGCCGGTGACACAGTTTCGGTGTCACTGATGCACCTGCGGCGTGGCGGGAAGGACTGGCTTGAAATCACAGTCAGCGACCGAGGTGAGGGGATCCCGCTGGCCTTCCAGCCTCGGGTCTTCGAGCGATTTGCCCAGGCCGATGGCTCTGATCGGCGACGTGTTGGTGGTAGTGGGCTCGGGCTTGCCATCACTCGCAGCCTGGTTCATGCGATGGGTGGGGAAATCGACTTCACCTCGGTGCCGGGTGAAGGAACCTGTTTTCGGGTGCGCCTGCCATGCCTCGCGCCAATATATGATGACGTCGACCAGGAGGCGATATGAGTGCGTCCGATTCTGCTCCCCGTATCTTGATGATTGAAGACGAAGAGGACATCGCCTTTCTGATCCGCTTCCTGCTCGAACGTAACGGTTATCAGGTCTCCCACGCAGCTGACGGTCGTCAGGCATTGGAGGCCCTCGCCTCATCGCCGCCGGTGGGGCTGGTGTTGCTCGATATCATGCTGCCCTACCATGATGGCCTCGAGGTGCTCGAGCGTTTGCGTGGTTTGCCGGCCTGGCAGGATGTTCCTGTGCTGATGCTTACCGCCAAGGCCCGTGAAGCGGACATCGTGCGCGCCCTCGAGTTGGGCGCCGACGACTTCGTGACCAAACCCTTCCAACCCGACGAGTTGCTGGCGCGGATGCGTCGCTTCATGAGGAGGCGTTGATGCGTCGCTGTTGTTTCTGCCAGGGTTGCGGCTGGCTTGTCGGCAGCTGGCTTGCTGCCTGCCTCTCCGCTGCGCCGGCTTTTGCCGAGGAGCGACGGACCGAAGTCGAAATCTCCCAGCGTTATGAATGGGTCGACAGCGGGTTTGCCGACTGGCAGGCCCAGCGGCTGGATTGGCAGACAGGGCAGCCGGGGGCCATTACCTGGTATGGAGCGGCGCTGCGCGAGCGCCGCTATGCGCTATGGGACCAGGGTGTCGAGCTCGGGGCAGCTGTTCCCCTCGGTGATGATTGGGTGCTGCAGCCCGAAGTGGGCAGCGCTTTCAGCCCCGACTTTCTTCCCGACTGGTACGCCGATCTGCGTTTGCAGAGTCGTTTGACGGCGGGTTTCGTCGGCAGTACAAGCCTGCGACATACCGAGTACGTCGACTCGCGGGTCGACCGCCTGGCGCTGGGTATCGAGCGGTACTGGGGTGCGTGGCGAATGGCCTATACCCTCAACGTCAGCGATGTGCAGGGGGCGGGTACGCCGGTAGGCCATGCCGTGGCGCTGGACCATTACTATGGCGAACGCAGCGTGGTGGGTCTGCGCGCTGGTCTGGGTCGTGAAGAGGAGGTCGTTCGTGATGGCGAGGTGACCGTCTCCTCGGTTGCCGCCTTTGCTGTGCGTGGCCGCCACTGGTTTCACCCGGAGTGGGCGATTAACTGGGAGCTTGGGGCCTTGAGTCAGGGCGATATTCATGATCGCTATGGCATGCAACTGGGCCTTCGCCATGCCTTTTGAGCCGGCCGCGGTGTGGCATCAGGCTGTCGATACCCTGGCTTGGATGTCGCTCATGCCCGATGACCCGGTGCTGCGGCTTGCGATATACAGCGCGCTGGCTCTGGTTGCCTTGACCCTGCTGGTGATGGTCCAGGTGCTGGTGCTGTCCGAGCTGGCGGGCCGCCGCGAGCGTCGTCGAAGGGCCTTCGTGAATATATGGCGGCCGCAACTGGCGATGTGGAGTCTCAGTGAGCCGGGTTCGGTGGCGGTGGGCGGGACGCCACGCAGCAAGCAAGAACAGCTATGGTTCCTGTTGCTGTGGAGCCGCGTGCAGCGACAGCTACGTGGTTCGGCCCGTGAGCGTCTCAATACCATGTTCGATGCCCTGGGCATGACCGACTGGGTGCTTGCCATGCTCAGGACCCGGGCGGTTCACCGCCAGCTTGTGGCGCTGAACTGTCTGCGTTACCTGGCTGACGTGCGCCACTGGTCGGCGGTTTCGCCGCTGCTAGAGGTGCGCAACCCGGTAGTGGGTATGGCAGCAGCCCAGGCGCTGGTGGCCATGGACCCGGCGCGTGCCATGCAGCGTTTGATACCGCTGGTTGGCGAGCGGCGGGACTGGGCTATGCCGCGGCTTCGTGCCCTCTGCCAGCAGGCCGGTCGCGACGCCGTCGGCACGCCGCTGCTGGCAGAGCTCGAAAGCGCATCGACCTGGTCGCTCCGGGTGGTAGCACTGATCGACTGGGCTCCCCCTTCGCGAGCGGCGCCCTGGGCGAGGCGTTGCTTGACCTGGAGCAGCGTAGAGGAGGACCGCGAGGCGATCGACGCCACCCGCTGTGCAGCGCTGCGTTGCCTGGGTGAGCTACGCGACCCGCGTGACCGGATGCTGCTCGCCTCGCAGTTGGACAGTCCCTCGCCTGAGGTGCGCCTGGCAGCGGTACAGGCGCTTCGTCGGCAGGCCGGCACCGAGGACATCACTCTGCTGGAAGCCCGGCTCGCCGATAGCAGCTGGTGGGTACGCCAGGCCGCGGCGGACTGTCTGGTGGCATTGCCTGGAATAGAGCCCGAGCGACTCACTGAGCTGTTGGAGCGTGTCGAGGATCGCTACGGGCGCGACGCACTGCGTCGGGCCATGGCCGAGGGGGTGCGCTGATGTCGGGTGGTGGCATGAGCATCAATTGGCTGTGGTGGGGGCAAGTAGGTTTCATCGGCTACTTCCTGTTGCTAAATGGGGGCTACCTGTCGCTTAACCTGCTGTCTATGGTCAGCCTGCGGCGTTACATGCGCCAGCGTGCCGAACTCGGCGAAGAGGCTCCCTACCTGGGGGTTGAACCCGCAGTCTCGGTACTGGTGCCGGCCTACAATGAGGCGGAGACCATTCGCACCTCGGTGCTGTCGCTGCTGCAGTTGCAGTATCCCGAGTTCGAGGTGGTAGTAATCAATGATGGTTCAAAGGATGACACCCTGGCGGTGATGCTTGAGGCCTTCGAGATGGAGCCTCATCCCGAGCCGTTGCGCCGTGCGGTGCCCCATCAGGAGGTGCGGGGGATCTATCGGTCGCGGCGTTACGCCAACCTCAAGGTGCTGGACAAGGAGAATGGTGGCAAGGCGGATGCGCTCAACGCCGGTATCAACGCCTCGCGGCATGGCCTGTTCTGTGCCGTAGACGCCGACTCAATCCTTCAGCGCGACAGCCTGCTGCGGGTCGTCCAGCCATTCCTCGAAGATGAACGGACCGTAGCCGCCGGGGGCACGGTGAGGATTGCCAATGGTTCCACGGTGCGCGGTGGCTTCCTGCTCGAGGCGGGGATCCCCACCAGCCTGCTGGCGCGTTTCCAGATCGTCGAATATCTGCGTGCCTTCCTGTTCGGGCGCTTGGGCTGGTCGCCGATGAATGCGGTGCTGATCATCTCGGGAGCCTTCGGGCTGTTCGATCGTGAGCGGGTGATGGCGGTGGGTGGTTATTCGACTTCGACGGTGGGGGAGGACATGGAGCTGGTAGTGCGCCTGCATCGCCATCACCGCCAGCGGCGCATTCCCTATCGCATCAGCTACCTGCCCGATCCGATTTGCTGGACTGAGGCACCAGAGGATCTCGGTACCCTGGGCCGCCAACGCAGCCGCTGGCAGCGTGGCCTGGCTGAGAGCCTGAGTCGCCATGTGAGGCTCGCGACAAGCCCTCGGGGTGGAGCTCCGGGGCACCTCGCCTGGCCCTTCATGGCACTGTTCGAATGGCTGGGTCCACTGATCGAATTGGCCGGCTATGCATTTATGATTGGCGGATTTTCCTTCGGGGTGATCTCGCCGGTGGCGCTCACGGTATTCCTCCTGGTGGCTATTGGCATGGGTATACTGCTGTCGGTCAATGGTTTGTTGCTCGAGACCCTGTCGTTTCGTGTATATGCCCGGCGCCGAGACATGCTGCGGCTGTTCCTGGTGGCGATACTGGAGAACTTCGGCTATCGCCAGCTCAATACCCTTTGGCGCTGTCGCGGGCTCTGGCAATGGTTTACGCGACGCAAGCACCAGTGGGGCGCGATGAGGCGTAGCGGCCAGTGGGGGCAATGAACCAGCTGTCTCACTCGGGTGCCAGCAGAGTCTCAACCAGGGCGTGCAGCCGTTGCTGGAATTGCCCGCCGGGTGACGGTGGCATCGGGTCAGAGGTGATGGCTACGGTCAGTGCTCGTTCGGGAATCACATAGAGTGCCTGGCCACCGTAGCCACGGCCATAGTAGGCCTGTTCGCCGCCCAGGCGGGTGACGAACCAGCCGTATCCATAGCCGTCGCTGGTCCAGGCCGAGGTGCCTCGGGGCGTCCACGAAGCTTCCACCCAGCCTTCAGGCAATACACGGGTGCCATCGATCACGCCATCGAGCCGGTAGAGCTCGCCAACCTGTATCAGCGCCAGAGGTGACAGCTGCATGTCATTGCCACCGAAAAAAATGCCTTGTGGATCGCGGAGCCAGGCGGGAATGGCGATGTTCAGCGGGTCGCCGAGAAGTTGCCTGGCCAGGGAAAGCGTGCTGTCGCCACTGGCTTGGGTTAATGCGGCAGAGAGCAGGTGGCTCGAGCCGGTAGAGTAGAGCATCCGTCCGCCGGGGTGGTCGACGAAAGGACGCATGAGGGCATTCGCGACCCAGTTGTCGCTTGCTACCCAGGCGCCATAGTTGGCGCCGGAGGTGCGTTCGAGCCCGGCCTGCAACGAGAGCAGATGACCGACGGTGATATCTCCCACCCGGGGATCGATGTCATTGGGCACCAGGGGGCCGAGCAGGTCCACGACGGGCTGGTCGACGCCCTCGATCACGCCTTGCTCGATGGCGGCGCCTACCAGAGCGGCGAGCACGGTCTTGGAGAGAGACTTGATATTGGCCGGCTGATCGCTCCCGGGGCCGGCATAGGTACGTTCGAGCACGATCTCTCCGTTCTGGGCGACAACGAGAGTGTGCAGGCGTGAGATGTCGCCGGCTTCGGATTCCAGGTGCTGGAGAGCACTCTCGCTCAGCCGCTGGGAGCCGGCTTCGCTGGCAAGTGAATGGCAAGTCGCCGCCAAGGCCAGCATAATAGTGAGAAGTATCGGATACCGTTTGGGTAGCCGCCTTCGCAGTGTCGCCGCTGTCATGGTTCCCTCCTCGCTATCCGTCCAGGTGTCGATGCACTTGCGGTCCGAGTTTCGAGCCGGGACGGGATGATTGGTTCCCCTGCCGGGTGCTGTACAGCAGCAGGGGCCCTGGCATGGCTGCGGGCATTTACGCGTTCCCTCTCGCCAATGAGGCACCATGGCTAAATTCGAAGTGATCGGTACTGCCAGTATTCCTGGGAAGGGCAGTGAGCTGCGCCTGTTGCAGCGCAATGACGAATTCTCCATTCGCATCGCGGGCAGTCCAGGTGAGCTGATGAATACCCGCCTGCACGGCTCCGAGGATGCCTTGGCCGAGCTCGCCTGCGAGCGTATTGCCAATCGTGCCGGTATCCGGGTATTGATCGGTGGCCTTGGCATGGGGTTTACGCTGGCGGCCGCGCTACGCTCGCTTCCCGACAGCGCCGAGGTGGTCGTCGCGGAGCTGGTGCCCGGCGTCGTCGACTGGAACCGGGGGCCGCTGGGTGCCGCTGCCGGCTATCCCCTGAACGACCCTCGTACCGTCGTCAGCCTGGGCGATGTCGGCGAGCTGCTGCGTCGGGAGCCTGGCGGCTTCGACGCCATCATGCTCGACGTCGACAATGGTCCCGAGGGGCTGACGCGCAAGGAAAATGACTGGCTATACTCACCTCAAGGACTCGCCGCCGCCCAGGAGGCGCTGCGTCCGGAGGGCGTCCTGGCGATCTGGTCGGCGGGGCAGGACCCCGCATTCACCGAGCGCCTGCGCCGGGTCGGACTCCTGGTGGAAGAGGTCACGGTACGTGCCCATCGGCCGGGCAAAGGGGCCAAACACAGGATATGGCTTGCTTGTTGATATGAATTCTTTCGTGGTCACACTGCGCTGGGTATGCCTTCTGCTGATTGTCCTGCTGCTTTCCGGCTGTACCGGTCGTGTCATGCCACCTGCCCCGGCGGAGCTTGCTCAGCCGCTGGATGTCTACCTGATCGATCACGGTCGTCATGCCAGCCTGGTCCTGCCCCGGGAGGAGGGCGGCATGGTTCGTTACAGTTACGGGGAATGGCGGTGGTATGTGGAAGGACGCCGCCACTTCCTGGCAGGCGCCGCGGCAATGCTGGTGCCGACCACCAGTGCACTGGGACGTGGCATTCACGAGGACGTGACGGGGCCCGGCGACTTTTCGAGGCTGGCGCCGGAAGGCCTGGTCCGGACCTATCCACTCCAGGCAGAGGCAGCCCGGGTCAGGGCACTACAGCGCCGACTCGATGCGCATTTCGAAGGTGAGGTCGAGCCGGTATACAGTGAAGAGTTCGGCCTTCATTTCGTGCCGCACCCTCGAGCCTACTGGGCCGCCCACCAGTCGAACCTGGTGGTGGCGGGATGGCTTCGCCAGCTGGATATCGATATCCAGGGCATTCCCTGGTACTCCCGCTGGCGGATCGAATCGCCGCAGGACGCCCGCTGATCGCCGCTGCACATTCGTCCGGTCAAAATTCACGTTGCCCCGCGCTTCGGCGTGACGCGCCATAAGGCAGACAACATGCTGGAACTTTCTCGTCAGGTCATGCTTGCCGACCACGAAATCGACATGCAGGCGGTACGTGCCCAGGGCGCGGGCGGCCAGAACGTCAACAAGGTGTCGACGGCGATTCACCTGCGCTTCGACATTCGCGCGTCCAGTCTTCCGGAAGGTTTCAAGGAGAAGCTGCTGGCGCTCAACGACCAGCGCATCACCCGTGACGGGGTGGTGATCATCAAGGCCCAGTCGCACCGTACCCAGGAGCGGAACCGTACCGAAGCACTCGGTCGACTCAAGGCCCTGATCAAGAGCGTGATGTACGCACCCAAGAAGCGGGTCGCGACCCGTCCGAGCAAGGGGGCCAAGCAGCGCCGGCTGGACAGCAAGAAGAAGCGCGGCAAGCACAAGGCCATGCGTGGCAAGGTGGAAACCTGAGCATCCGTCAGGCGGCGCTGTTGCCTTACCCTCACACCATTCGAGACATCTCATGACCGCTGTTGATAACGCTGCACCCATGCCATCCACCACTGAACGGCTCTCCAAGCGGCTGGCGCGACAGCTGCCCTGCTCACGCCGCGAGGCCGAGCTCTACATTGCCGGGGGCTGGGTGATGGTCGATGGCGACATCGTGGAGGAGCCGCAGTTCAAGGTGGGCGAGGAGCGTGTCGAGCTTCGTCCCGGGGCCCGGCCGAATGAGATCCCCCCCGTCACCCTGCTGCTGAACGCGCCTCCCGGCCTTGCTGCCGGCGAGGAGCGAGAGTGGATGCGGGATAGTATCGCGCCGGGAACGCACTGGCTTGACGACCCCGCCGGGCTGAGCCCGCTGAAGGCGCATTTCCGAGGGCTGCAGCCGATGCTGCCGCTGGAGAAAGGCAGTTCTGGTTTGCTGGTCGTTACCCAGGACAGGCGTGTGGTGAGGCGGTTAGATGAGGATACGGCGCGACTTGAGCAAGAGGTGGTTGTCGAGGTCGATGGCACCTTCAGCGACGAGCAGTTGGAAGCGCTACGCGGTGGCAACAGCGAGCCAGGCCGGAAGTTGGCACCCTGCAAAGTCAGCCGGCAGAGCGAAACCCATCTACGCTTTGCTGTGAAGGGGATGGTGCCAGGGCAGATTGAAGCGATGTGCTCGAGCGTCGGGCTGACGGTGCTGAGCCTCAAGCGCCTGCGTATCGGCGGGGTGTCGCTGGGGCGCGTGCCGCCGGGCCAGTGGCGGTACCTGAAGCCTGGAGAGCGCTTCTGAGCTTTTCTGGTTCCCTTTCACCATGGTTGATGCATATGTATGCTGATTCATGACGGTACGCGTCTGTCATCGCTCGATGCCAGGCATCTTTTACCAGAGAGAGGGTCTTGCCAATGTCGGAAAATACCCAGAGCCCACTTTACAAGGACAACCGAGTCAAGGCCCTGGTGGCCGTGGCGCTGCTTGCGGTGATCTGGGCGATCTTTGCCCACAACAGCGCCGGTAATCATCGCGACCGCGGCCAAGCCCTAGAGGAACAGCTGGCCGCGCTACAGGACGATCATCAGCAATTGGCTACTCAGCTTCAGGCGCGTGATGATGCAGGTGAGGACATCGAGGCCCTGGAGGCCCGCCTGGCGGAGCTCAATGAGGAGCAGCAGGCTGCCGAGGCGGCATTGGCCGAGGAGCAGGAAGCCGCCCGCGACGAAACTGCGCGCCTTGAGGCCGAAGTGGCTGAGGTCGAGGGGCAACTGGGTGAGCTTCAGGAGGAGCGTGCCGCTCTTGAAGCCGATATCGAAGCCAACCAGGCTGAGCAGGCCGAGGCACAAGAGGCGCTGGTCGAAGTGCGTGGCGAGTATGAGGCGGTGGAACAGGCTCGCAGTGATGCCGAAGCCGCTCGTCAGGAAGCCGAAGAAGCACGCCAGGAGGCCGAGGCGGCTCGCCAGGAAGCCGAAGAGCTGCGCCAGATTGCCGTCGATGAGCGCCAGGAGGCCGAGGTCGCCCGCGATCTGGCCGATAATGAGCTGGCAGTAATCGAAGAGGATATCGCTGCGGCAGACGAGCAACTGGATACGCTGGGCGCCGAGATCGCTGAGCGAGAATCCGCCATCGACGCCCTAGAGAACGACGTCGAAGCCCTGGAGGCCTGGCGTGACGAGGTGGAACGCGAAATCGGCGAGGCAAGGGAGCTGCGCGAGGAAACCCTGTCCGAGGTTGAAGAGGCGCGTGCCGAGCGTGAGGCTCTGATGGAGGAGATCGAGGATGGGCGCGGTGCCCTGGCCCAGCTCGATGATCAGATCGAGCGTCGCCAGCAACAGCTGCAGCGACTGGAAGCACAGCTCTCTGAATGGCGTATTGAATTGGAGGACCTCCAGCTCCGTACGTCCGATCAGGAGCGAGCCCAGCAGCAGGAGCCTGAGCAGGAGCAGGACGAGGACGAGGACGAGGAGCAGGACGAAGCCGAGGAAGAGGAAGCCGAGCAGTCTTGAATCTGGCGCTAGCCATCAGGAAGCGGAAAAGCGGCGAGCCAGGCTCGCCGCTTGTCGTTTGGCAGGCTTCCTGCGCGTTATACTGAACAGTATTTGCTCAGTTCGAGCGGAGAGACACCCATCAGCACAAGGAGCGAGTCGTGATCGAAGGGGTCAAGCATATCGTCGCCGTGGCATCCGGCAAGGGCGGGGTGGGCAAATCCACCGTTGCCGTCAACCTGGCACTCGCTATGGCCGCCGAGGGGTATCGTACCGGTATCCTTGACGCCGATATCTACGGGCCGAGCCAGGCTCAGATGCTCGGCGTGGCGGAGGGCGCTCGACCGCAGCAGGCCGGTGAGAATCGCATGCGACCGCTGGAAGCTTACGGTCTTCAGGCCATGTCCATGGCCTTCATGGTGGATACCCGCGAGCCCATGGTATGGCGTGGCCCCATGGTGTCCGGTGCCTTCCAGCAGTTACTGACCCAGACGGCGTGGGATAATCTCGATGTGCTGTTCATCGATATGCCGCCGGGGACCGGTGACATCCAGCTGACCCTGGCACAGAAAGTGCCCGTCGACGGTGCCGTGATTGTGACCACGCCACAGGACATCGCCCTGCTCGACGCACGCAAGGGCATCGAGATGTTCCGCAAGGTCAACGTGCCGGTGCTGGGCGTCGTCGAGAACATGAGTCTGCATGTCTGCACCCAGTGCGGCCATGCCGAGCCGATCTTCGGCGAAGGAGGCGGTGAGCGCATCTCGGCGGAATACGAGACCCGTCTGTTGGGCCGCCTGCCGCTGGCCCTGTCGATTCGGGAGCAGGTCGACGGTGGGCGCCCGACGGTGGTAGCTGACCCGGACGGCGATGTGACTGCCACCTTCCGTGCCATGGCTCGCCAGATCGCCGAGCAGGTCGAAGGGCTGCAGGCCGATGAAGGGCCAAGCATCTCGTTCAGCGACTGATACAGTGACTGGGCGTGGCACGCACCCGTGACGCCTGACGCAGGGGCCGCTATCATGGCGGCCCCGATTCGTGATTTGACATCATCAGGACGACCCAATGAGCATCAAAGCCGACAGTTGGATCCGCCGCATGGCCGAGCGGGATGGCATGATCGAGCCATTCGAGCCCGATCAGGTTCGCTACGTCAACGACCAGCGGGTGATCTCCTACGGTACGTCCAGCTACGGCTACGATGTGCGCTGTGCCGACGAGTTCAAGGTATTCACCAATATCCATTCGGCGGTCGTCGATCCCAAGGCATTCGATGAGAAAAGCTTCGTCGACATCAAGGGAGATGTCTGCGTCATTCCGCCCAACTCCTTTGCCCTGGCTCGCACCGTCGAATACTTCCGCATCCCGCGAAGTGTGCTGACCATCTGCCTGGGCAAGTCCACCTATGCCCGCTGTGGCATCATCGTCAACGTGACGCCGCTGGAGCCGGAGTGGGAAGGGCACGTGACCCTGGAGTTTTCCAACACCACCAATCTGCCGGCCAAGATCTACGCCAACGAAGGCGTGGCCCAGATGCTGTTCCTGGAGTCGGACGAGATCTGCGAGACGTCCTACAAGGACCGGGGCGGCAAATATATGGGGCAGCGGGGCGTTACTTTGCCGCGCACCTGAGGCGCCTGGCGGCGCCAGTCGCGATGGAAACTCGGGGCGCCGAACCGAGCGCTCCAACAGCTGCCTTTTCCACCGACGGTGCCACGTCGCTGTTGGAGTATCTTCAGATCACGACTGGAGGCCGCAGGCCTCCTGGCGGTGTTGCCGACGCCAACGATCAGCGCCAGCGCGGCGGCCTCCGCCAGGCTCCTGGGTGTCTACTCTTCGTCCAGTTCCTCGTCGAGCTCTTCCGCCGCATCGGCATGGGAGAGACGTAGCCCCTGGGGCGGCAACCGGGTGCCGTCCAGGGTTGCGCCGTCGCCCTCCAGTTGCAGGCGGCCTTCCAGGAACCACTTCACGGCGATGGGGTAGATCAGGTGCTCCCGGCTATGCACCTTCTGCTGGAGGCTGGCCTCGGTTTCCCCATCGACGATGTCCACGACGGCCTGGATCACCACCGGCCCGCTGTCGAGTTCCTCGGTGACGAAGTGCACGCTGCAGCCGTGCTCGGCGATACCGTCGGCGAGCGCCTTGGCATGGGTATTCAGCCCCTGGTATGCGGGCAGCAGCGAAGGGTGGATATTGAGCATCCGCCCCAGGTAGCGCTGCACGAAGCGCGGGGTCAGGATGCGCATGAAGCCGGCCAGTACGATCAGGTCGGGTTGATGGCGATCGATGACCTTGATCAGGGCGCCGTCGTAGGCCTCGCGGCTGTCGTACTCCCGGTGTGGCAGGGCCACCGCATCGATGCCGGCATCACGCGCCCTCACCAGGCCATGGGCATCCGCCACATTGGAAACGACTGCCACGATCTCGCCGCCGAGTTCATCATGACTCTGGGCATCGATCAGCGCCTGCAGGTTGCTGCCACTGCCCGAGATCAGTACCACTACCCGCCGAACCTCGCTGGGCTCGGGGGTGAAGTCGTTCAGGGTGTCGCTCTGGGGTGCGTCGGGGGTGAAGTCGGGATCGCTCATGCCTTGAGGTTCTCCAGCCTCACGGCTTCCTCGTCCTCTGGGCGTGCCGTGATTTCGCCGATGCGATAGACCGTCTCGCCCTGGGCCTGAAGGTGGGCACGTGCCTTGTCGGCCTGGTCGGCGGGAACCACGACTACCATGCCGATACCGCAGTTCAGCACCCGGTGCATCTCGTGCTCATCGACGTTGCCTTGCTCCTGCAGCCAGTCAAATACCTTAGGGCGCGTCCAACTGGCGACGTCGATACGGGCGCCGAGGGTCTCGGGCAATACCCGCGGGATATTCTCCAGCAGGCCGCCACCGGTGATGTGGGACAGCGCATGGACCGCCACGCCACTCTCCTTAATCAGTGACAGCAGCGGCTTGACGTAGATGCGGGTGGGGGCGAGCAGGGCATCGCCCAGGGACCGGCCATCCACGGCGATATCGAGGGAAGCGCCGCTCACCTCGAGAATCTTGCGAATCAGCGAATAGCCGTTGGAGTGGGGGCCCGAGGAAGCGATGCCAAGCAGTACGTCGCCCTCGGCCACCTTGCTGCCGTCCAGGATCTCGGACTTCTCGACCACGCCGACACAGAAACCGGCCAGGTCGTAGTCGCTGCCTTCGTACATGCCGGGCATCTCGGCGGTTTCGCCGCCCACCAGCGCGCATCCCGAGCGCTCGCAGCCCTCGCCGATACCGGTGACCACGTCCGCTGCGATGTCCACATCCAGCTTGCCCGTGGCATAGTAGTCGAGGAAGAACAGCGGTTCGGCACCGGCGACCACCAGGTCGTTGACGCACATGGCGACGAGGTCGATGCCAATGGTGTCATGCTTGCCAAGGTCCATGGCGAGACGCAGCTTGGTGCCGACACCATCGGTGCCGGACACCAGCACCGGCTCGCGGTAACCTGCCGGCAGTTCGCATAGGGCGCCGAACCCGCCTAGCCCGCCCAGTACCTCCGGGCGCGTGGTGCGTTTGGCAACGCCCTTGATACGATCGACCAGGGCGTTTCCGGCGTCGATGTCGACACCGGCATCCTTGTAGCTGAGCGGTGCCTTGGACGGCTGGGCGGAAGTGGAGTCGGTCATGGCCTGTCCTGTATAAAGTCGCGGATGCGGTTAGTGTAGCGCTGCCGCTCAAATATCGGCATGGCGCGTCGATTGCCCGAAGCGAATCGACGAGCAGTGGGCAAGATCGGGCGGGAATTGTAGCATCACGGCGCACGGCCCGCATTGTCGTGGTCGTCCAACGCAGGGAGTGTGGGATGCGCAGAGAGTGGTGGGTTCTGATAGCTGCAGTCGCGATGTTGTGGCTGCTGTTTCAGTTGGAAGCGATGCTGATGCCGTTCATCGCCGGCATGATCCTGGCGTACCTGGCCGACCCGCTTGCCACGCGGCTGCAGCGCTTTGGGTTGTCCCGCACGCTGGCGGTCTGTGTCGTCTTCCTGTTACTGTCGCTGATCCTGGGCCTGGCGCTGCTGGTTCTGATTCCGCTGGCGGTTCAGCAAATAAGACAGTTCGGCCAGCTGGTGCCCGGCATCTTCGACTGGGTGGAAACGGTATTGGCGCCTCAGATCCGGGGCTGGACGGGGCTCGACGTGGCGTCGGATCTCGCAAACGTGCAGGAGACCCTCGCCGAGCACTGGCAGGACGCCGGCGGCTATCTTGCCCAGTTCCTCGGTCAGATCGGACGATCAGGCATGGCCTTCGTCACCTGGGTGACCTATGTGGCCCTGATTCCCGTGGTGACCTTCTACCTGCTGCTGGACTGGGGGCGGTTGCTCGCGAACCTGCGTAACCTGGTACCACGTCAATGGGAGCCGGAGGCGGTGCGTTTGGTTTCCCGCTGTGACGATGTGCTATCGGCCTTCCTGCGTGGCCAGCTGCTGGTCATGCTGACCCTCGGGGCGATCTACTCCATCGGGCTGACCTTGATGGGGGTGCGTTTCGGTCTCTTGATCGGCATGGTGGCGGGGCTGGCCAGTATCGTGCCGTTCCTGGGCTTCATCGTCGGCATCAGCGTGGCGCTGATCGTGGCCTTCTTTCAGTTCGGTAGCTGGCTGGCGCTGGTTGGCGTCGTGGGCGTGTTTTCGCTGGGACAGGTCATCGAAAGCACCGTGCTGCAACCCAAGCTGCTGGGCGACAAGATCGGCCTTCACCCGGTGGCCGTGATCTTTGCCGTGCTGGCAGGGGGAACGCTATTCGGTTTTACCGGCGTCCTGCTGGCGCTGCCGGCAGCGGCGGTGATCATGGTACTCTTGCGTGAATTGAAGGATCGCTACAAGCGCAGCAGCTTGTACGATGCCGGCCTACGCAAAAGACACGACGAGGATTCTCCATGAGCCGAGCACCGGCGCAGCTGCCGCTGGGAGTGAGTCTGCGTGACGATGCCACCTTCGACAGCTTTCTGCCGGGCGCCAACGCCACCCTGCTGGAGACACTGACACATCAGCTTGACGAGAACGGTGAGCCCTTCGTCTATCTATGGGGAGCGACGGGCACCGGCCGTACCCATCTTCTGCAGGCGGCCTGCCATGCGGCATCAAGCCGGGACCTGCGTGCGCTCTATCTGCCACTGGAGGAGCTGGGACACTTTCCGCCGCTGATGCTGGAGGAGGTCGAGCGACTCGACCTGATAGCCATCGACGACCTGGATGCAGTCGTGGGTCGGAAGCGCTGGGAGGAGGGACTCTTCCATGCCTTCAATCGTCTACGCGATGCCGGCAAGCACCTGCTCATGGCCTCGGCGGTGTCGCCGCGGCAGCTGCCTGTGAAGCTTCCGGACCTGGCGTCACGTCTGACATGGGGCGTTACCTTCCACCTACAGGGCCTCGACGATACCGAGCGCTTGCAGGCATTGCAGCTGCGTGCACGGGTTCGCGGCATGCAGCTGCCAGACGAAGTCGCCCGCTATATCCTGCACCGCGGACCGCGTGGCTTGGGTGAGCTGTGCGAAGCGCTGGCGGTGCTCGACCAGGCCTCTCTCACCGCCCAGCGCAAGCTGACCATACCGTTCGTCAAGCAGGCGCTGGGCTGGTAGGCCTGGGGCGAGCTAGCGACTCAGGTTGACCTCCATGCTCTGGCCATTGCGCAGCGATACCTGCCGAATGATGGCCTGCCGCTGTCCGTTGGCGGGATTCACTACGCTTCCCATCACATAGAACTCACCGGCAGGCAGCCCCTGCAGGCTGAACTGCCCGTTGCCGTCGGTGCGGGTCGTATGGGTGAAGGCCTGTGCGCGGGGATCGGCTGGCTCTACCGCGCGGCCTGCCAGCGCGTGTTCGGCGGCCTCGGCAGAATAGGTGGTAACCGGTGCCACGGCTACGGTTTCACCCGTACCAGGCATGCCGTTCAACGCCAGGCGCCCACTGATTGCGGCAGAGCCCGATCGTTCAAGGCCGGCGTACTCCCGCTCGGGAAAGGCGACCTGGCGGACGACCCTGTCCGGGTCAGCCGGTTCGGTTTCCGGCGGGTGCTCGTCGCCGATGTCGATGACCTCGATGCGCTCGGGCGGTGGCCCGGGTTCCATCATCTGGCAGCCGGCAAGGATGAGACCGAGCAGAGCTACCGGAATCCACGCTTTCATGTGTTGCTTCCTTGTGATTCGCCCGTGCTATACGAGAATAAACGATGTCACCGGTCCGGCGACAGTCTCGTATTCCCATCATAGGTCCATAACAGAAAAGGCCCGCCGATCATCGATCGGCGGGCCTTGTCGTCATGCCGGCCTCAGGGGCCGGCCACCGGCTTTACTTGCTAGCCTTGGTGGCAGTTTCCTGGGCCTGCTTGACGTTGGTCTCGGCCAGCTTCTGGCTCTTCTGCACGAAGTCCTGCTGCAGGGAGACGACCTTCTCGGCGTCGCCCTTCAGGCGCTCGGTCAGGTCCTTGGCGACCTGCTGCTGGCCTTCCATGTAAGCACGCAGACCTTCTGCGTCCTTGACGTTCATCAGGCTGCGCACCTGGGCCAGGCTGGTATCGGAATAGGCCTTGGTGGCATCCAGTTGGGCGTTGACCAGCTTTTCGGTGTAGTCGACGCTCAGCGCGGCAAAAGCGCGGGCCGGGGCGAAGAACATTGACTCGAACTGCTTGGTGTCGAACTGCTTCGTATCGAAGTTGAATGCGTTCATCATGATAGGAACCTCCGGGTTCTTGGTGTGACGTCGAACGGGAGATCCCGCTCTGTTGCAATGCACCATAACAAAGCGTTTTGTGCGCTGCAACATCGATTTTGCAATTTAGCGTAACGGCACACTTCCTGCGCCGGCTGCTCTCCGCGGTGTTGTAGGGAAGTAAGGGGTGGACTCGACCCGGTTACGGCCGTTTCGCTTCGCCAGCAGCAACAGGGAGTCGGCCCGGTGGATAAGCTCGTCCATGGACTGATCCTCATGGTCACGCGAGGCAATCCCGATGCTGATGGAGAGCTTGCCGTTAGCCATCAGGGTTGTGCTCAAGCGCTCGGCGATGGCTCTTGCGCCCACGATATCCGTCTCGGGCAACACGATAATGAACTCGTCGCCGCCGTACCGACCCACCAGATCGCAATCGCGGACCATGGCCAGCGTTGCCTGGGCCACGGTTCGCAATGCCTGGTCCCCGGCCAGGTGGCCCCGCTGGTCATTGATTGTCTTGAAATTGTCGATGTCGAGCATCATCAGGCACAGCGATAGATCGTAACGCACGGACCTGCGGAACTCATTGTCGGCCAGCTCGAGGAGATGGCGTCGATTGTAGGTTTCCGTGAGGCAGTCATGGGTGGCCTGATAGGTCAGTCGGAGGTTGGCGGCCATCAGCTCGCTCGTGCGCTCCATGACTCGGCGCTCCAGTTCCCCTTCCAGCGCCTGTGAATCGTGCTGTGTGCAGGTATTCGAGGGTGAGTCATGGATGATGCCGAGCAGGTGCGTCAAAACACCCAGTGGATTGGCGATCGGGACCAAGAGGAGCTGTCGGCGGACCTGGCGTTGTTTGCCTTCCTGGTCCAGCAAGCAGCAGGTTGCCTCATAGCGAACCGGCATCGCGTCTTCCATGCAACGTATGCAGTGGGCTATCACATCATCGCCGAAGGGTGAAGGGAGCAGGTGGGCCAAATGTTTGCCTACCCAAGTCAGCTTGCTGCCCAACTGGGCTTGCTGTGCGGGATTGACTGCCTCGATGACAAAGGCTTCGCCACCTTCGATTCGCGCGAGAAACATCTGTTCGGGGAAAAACTCCCAAAGGCTCATCACCACTGTGCCAGCATTGCTGCCGAGGCTGGATAGACAAGCCGGTGTAAGCCATTTCGACGATAGCATTGTCGTGCCCCCTCCATTCTGGTGCCTTTCATTTCTTTCGTGCCTTCTTGCCCTGGCACGAGCTCCCTGCTGGTAACGCGATGCAGCAATAATGCTAGTTTTGTGTGTCATGCTCTGCTGCATGGTTTTATTCATTCCTCAAGCTTGTTTTTCTGAATGCTCGTTAGACGGAGGTATGACGGTTTTCACCTTTCGCCACGCCAGCCCTTTTCTACACTTGAATGAAGAAACCCTAAGGATGGGGGGCTGCGATGATGAGAGGAGTCAAGCGATATATCCGTACCCCTAAGAGCTGCAGCTGTCTGTCCTGCCATAAGATGGCGCTGCTCGGTGAAATCACCCGGCCTGCCGTGACGCTGGAAAAGGGGGCGATCCTTGCTAGGCAGGGAGCAGCTCTTTGCAGCCTGTTTGCCGTTCACACGGGCAGTCTCAAGCAGGTCAACGTTACCGACAATGGTGAAACCCTCGTCACGGCGCTTTGCCTGCCTGGCGATATGGTTGGACTGGACGCGATCGACAAGGGTGTCTTTCCGGGCTCGCTCATCGCCTTGGAAACCAGCGGTGTATGCGAAATTCCTTATGAAAAACTTGATGCGCTCTGTGACCGTTCCCGGGAGGCTCGCTGGCTTATTCAGCGTTGCCAAAGTCACGATATACATGATGAGCGCTTGAAGCTTCACCTGCTTCTGCACAGGACCGCCGAAGCTCGGTTGGCCTGCTTTTTCCTGGCCATTTCCGAGCGTTTCCGGCTTCGTGGCTATTCATCACACCACTTCCGGCTGGCCATGACGCGAAGCGATATTGCCAGTTACCTGGGCCTGACCCCGGAAACCGTGGGGCGAACGCTGGTGAACTACCAGCGCCAGAACGTGATGTTAGCGCGCGGCCGCGAGTTTCGTATTCTGGACCTCGAGCAACTGAAGCGACTCGCGGAAGCCAACGGCCGGCGCCACAGGCAGCGCGTCTCACAGTGAGAGGCTGGGCTGCAACGGGGTCGGCTGTCGCGAATGGTGCTCATGGAGCTGGATCGTTCCTCTGTGCTCACGGCACTCCTGTATGACCCGATACTCGTTGTCCTTCTGGGTAACGAAAGCCAGCAAGGGGCGGTGCAATTCGGGCGTCGCATTGGTCTCCAGCAGCCAGGCAAAAAGCCGGCATGTGGTTTCGGCGGCTTCTTCTGCCTCCCTCAGGACATCAAGGCCCATGGCGTCATCCACTACGAAGAGGTGCCGGCTGGTCCGGGCAAGGAATGGCGATTCCTGAGGCGGGGGCAACGAGATGCAGGCGTCGAGTTCGAGCTGCTCGGCCACGCCCTGCAGCATCTGGATGCGCTGCTCGCATTCCATGCCAAGTGCGGCCATCAGACGGCTGATATGGGGAGCGCTAGGAAGAAAGCTGAGCGCCAGCCGCCGATAACGGTTCAGCTCAGCCGTTTCGTGGGTGTGGGCTATGCTGAGCTGTTCCTGCGGTAGAAGGGTGAGTGCTGTCATTTGATCCATGGAGCCTGTTCCGTTGTCGTTATCTGATAGTCATTAGCTGGGGTAAAATTGATTTTGGCTATCCTAGTTAGACTGAACCTTCACTTCCATGATAGTTATCAACTTACGGGTCAAAAGTAGAATTTTGATAGATGATTCGGTTGTTGCTCAGTCATGGTTATTAGATATGTAATTATTTGGTGATCTCGTCCGGTAGTATTGTTTGTTGATTGTAATGGTCATGCCTGAATAGCCGCTCCGGTTTGCGTGATACTTGATTCATGGTGTGCTGGATCAGCTCCATGCAGCATCTTTTTGTAGCGCCAAGGGTGTCGTGTCCCTAGCGGCCAGCACAGAGAAGGCTATGATGAGAGTCGTTCATGAGCGCCTTTGGTGAGAGCCCTGGGCGAGTGCAGTATCGACGGCAAGGAGGGTAGATGAGCGATCATCGTATCGAACGTGACAGCATGGGTGAGCTGAAGGTGCCGCAGGACGCCCTGTATGGCCCCCAGACACAGCGGGCGATCAATAACTTTCCGGTCTCCGGGCAAGAGATGCCACTAGCCTTCATCTACGCCATTGCGCGAATCAAGCTGGCGGCGGCCCGGGTCAATCGAGACCTGCAACTGCTCGATGCCGAGCGAGCCGAGGCTATTATCGATGCAGCCGAAGCGATCATCGAAGGCAATCACGACAGCCAGTTTCCGGTGGATGTCTTCCAGACCGGCTCCGGTACCTCGAGTAACATGAACGTCAACGAGGTGATCGCCCATCTGGCAAGTCGTGATGAATTGACGGTTGGCTCCAACGATCATGTCAACATGGGCCAGTCGAGCAATGACGTCATCCCCACGGCCATCCATCTCTCTGCTGCACTGGAGGTGACGACGCGACTGCGACCCGCGCTGGTGCATCTGCGGGCGATCATCGATGAGAGGGCCTTGGAGCTCGATGGGGTCGTGAAGACCGGGCGTACCCACCTGATGGATGCCATGCCGCTGCGCCTGAGCCAGGAGCTGGGCGGTTGGTCGAGCCAGTTGGGCCAGGCCATCGAACGACTCGACAGCGCCATGCTGCGCCTCTGCCGGATCGCCCAGGGCGGTACGGCAGTGGGTACCGGCATCAATGCACACCCCGAGTTTGCCGAGCGCATTGCTCGTGAACTCAGTGAGCAGACGGGGCTCTCCCTGGAACCCAACGACAGTTTCTTCGCCAGCATCGCATCACAGGATAGTGCCGTTGAGCTCTCCGGGCAGCTAAAGGGGCTGGCGTGCGTGGTGATGAAGATTGCCAATGATCTGCGCTGGATGAACTCGGGGCCGCTTGCCGGCCTGGGTGAGATCGAGCTGGAAGCCCTGCAGCCCGGAAGCTCCATCATGCCGGGCAAGGTCAACCCGGTTATCCCCGAGTCGGCTGCTCAGGCAGCGGCACAGGTGATCGGCCTGGACGCCGCGGTGACCGTGGCTGGCCAGAGTGGCAACTTCCAGTTGAACGTCATGCTGCCCCTCGTGGCCTACAATCTGCTGACGTCGATTACCTTGATGAGCAACACAGCACGCTTGCTGGCCGACCGCGCCATTGCCACCTTCAAGGTTCGAGAGGAGAGCCTGGCCGCGCCGCTGGCGCGCAACCCGATCCTGGTTACCGCGCTCAACGGTGTCCTCGGCTACGATGCCGCGGCGGCCATCGCCAAGCAAGCCTACCAGGCGGGCCGACCTATCATCGATGTGGCTGAGGAGCAGACTGACCTGAGTCGCGAGGAGCTGGAGCGATTGCTGAATCCCGACAGCCTGACCCGTGGAGGGATCCCCGAGTAGGGCGGTATCGTTGCTCAGGCCGCCAGCGCCTGGCAGTGGGCCTCGACATGCTGCAGCAAGGCTTTTTGCTGCCGAGGGGTCAAGCGCAATCCCAGCTTGGTGCGCCGCCACAGGATATCCTCAATGCACGTTGCCCACTCATGGTCGATCAGGTAGTCGACTTCAGCGGCTGTCAGCCCGGCGCCGAACGCTTCGCCAAGATCGGCTTCCGAAGTGGCCCCGCGCAGGAAGCGCAGGCAGAGGCTGCCGTAGCTACGGGCGAAGCGCCTGGCACGCTCGTCACCTAGCCAGGGGTAGGTATCGAGCAGACGTTGGATGAAGTCCACCTGATTCGCGATGTCTCCGCCAGGCAGCGCGGCGGTTGCAGTCCAGGGGCGGCCCATGTCAGGAAAACGAGGCGCGAGCATCTCGAGTGCCGACTCGGCCAGCTTGCGATACGTGGTGATCTTGCCGCCGAAAACCGACAGCAGCGGGGCGCCTTGCTCATCGAAAGCCAGCGTATAGTCACGGGTCATTGCCGAAGGGTCGGCCGATTCGTCGTCGCAGAGGGGGCGCACCCCGGAAAAGGAGTGGATGATGTCGCTTCGGGTCAGTTGGCGGCGGAAGTTGCCATTAATCACCCCGAGCAGGTAATCCACTTCCTCCTCGACGATAGCCACCTTGCCGGGGTCGCCCTCGTAGTGGCGATCGGTGGTACCCACCAGACTGAAGTCATCTTCATAGGGCAGTACGAATACGATGCGCCTATCGCTGTTCTGAAGGATATAGGCGCGGTCATCCGCGTTGAGTCTTGGCACGATCAGGTGGCTACCCTGAATCATGCGGATGGCATAGCGTGACCTGCGATGGGTCTGTTCCCGAATCACGCTTTCCACCCAGGGGCCAGCGGCATTGACCAGGGTGCGAGCGTAGCGCCGCAAGCTCTTGCCGGTTCGTACGTCCTCGAGCTCGATGCACCAGTGGCCCTGCTCCTCGTAGGCCGCAGTGCAACGTGTGCGAACGAGAACCTCGGCTCCACTTTCGCGGGCCTGTATGGCATTGAGGACTACCAGCCGGGCATCATCCACCCAGCAGTCCGAATATTCGAAACCGCGCATGATTTCGGGTTTCAGTGGCGAATCCGAGCCGAAGCGAACGCCTCGCGAGCCGGGAAGCTGTTCGCGCTTGCCCAGATGGTCGTACAGGAACAGGCCGGCGCGGATCATCCAGGCTGGGCGCAAGTGCGAGCGATGGGGAAGAATGAAGCGTAGTGGCCAGATGATGTGAGGCGCTTTCTTAAGCAGCGTTTCCCGCTCACGCAGTGCTTCACCTACCAGGCGAAACTCGTGGTGCTCCAGGTAGCGAAGCCCGCCGTGGATCAGCTTGCTGCTTGCTGAAGAAGTGGCGCCTGCCAGGTCGCCCTGCTCACAGAGCCCGACGGCAAGACCGCGACCGGCGGCATCGTTGGCGATGCCCGTGCCGTTGATGCCGCCACCGATGATGTACATGTCGAGCAGGTCGCGTGGGGTATCCGCCATGGAATACAAGCTCCGTCAAGCTGGCGTCACACCGCCAGGCATCATGTCGTGTTTGAAAACGAACATAGATGAATCGAAAGCGAACATCAAGGGGAAAAGTGTAGTACGCCGGCTCCAAGGGGGCGCCGGAGAGAAGCGGGTGGGGCAGTCATGCGGTTGGCCGAACGCAGTGCTATCAGGCGAGGTGCAGGGCCACGTCGTGGGCCTTCATCAAATGTACGATCGCTTCGGGAGGCTGGCGATCGGTGAACAGGGCGTCGAGCTGGGCGATATTGCCCTGGCGTACCACCGGATTGCGATGGAACTTGGAATGGTCGGCGGTGAGATAGACCTGGCGTGAGTTCCGAATGATGGCCTGCGCTACCCGGGCTTCCTGGTAGTCGAATTCAAGCAGTGAGCCATCCTCGTCAACACCGCTGATACCGATGATGCCGTAATCGACCTTGAACTGGTTGATGAAGTCGATGGTGGCTTCGCCGATGATGCCGCCGTCGCGGGAGCGCACCTGCCCCCCGGCTATGATGACGTTGAAGTCTTCCTTGTGCTGAAGGATGGCCGCGACATTGAGATTGTTGGTGATCACCTCCAACCCCTGATGATCGAGCAGGGCTTCGGCCACCACTTCATTACTGGTACCGATGTTGATGAAGAGCGAAGAGTGGTCAGGGATGTGGCTGGCCACCAGGCTGGCAATCCGTCGCTTGGCCTCGAGGTTGAGGTTCTTGCGGGTGCTGTAGGCGGTATTGACGGTGCTCGACTCCAGGCCAGCTCCACCGTGAACGCGGCGTATCATACCTTCTTCTGCCAGGGCATTGAGGTCGCGTCGCACCGTCTGCGGGGTGACGGCGAAGTGTTCCGTAAGCTGTTCGATGCTGGCATAGCCCTGACGGCGGACCAGATCGACGATGGCATCCTGGCGTTGTTGTTGATTCATGTCGGCTCCCTAGCGATCCCGAGATTGTAAGCCATTCGGCGAGTTAGCGGCAGAGGCGGTGGGGGCTGCGTCGAAAGTCGTAGAGCAATGCGAACACACTGCAGTACCCTTGGTGATCATAAACGAACATACAATGACAGGACATATCATGGCCGACTACCTGCTTGCCATCGACCAGGGGACAACCAGCTCCCGGGCCATCCTCTTCGACCGCACCGGCAACGTGGCTCACGTCGCTCAGCAAGAGTTTCCCCAGCTATTTCCTCACGACGGCTGGATCGAGCACGACCCCGAGGCGATCTGGAATACGGTGCTGGCCACGTGTAGAGAGGTGGTCAAGAAGAGCGATGCGCCACTGTCATGCATTGCTGGCATCGGCATCACCAACCAGCGTGAAACCACCCTGCTATGGGACCGGCACACCGGTGAGCCGATCTACAACGCCATCGTCTGGCAGGACCGCCGCACGGCAGACGCTTGCCAGAGGCTACGGGACCAGGGCCATTCGGAGCTGGTGCAGGCGCGTACCGGACTGTTGATCGATCCCTATTTTTCGGCGACCAAGCTTTCCTGGTTGCTGGACAACGTCGAGGGTGCTCGCAAGCGTGCCGAGCAGGGCGAGCTGGCCTTCGGCACCGTGGATACTTTCCTGCTCTGGCGTCTTACCGGCGGCCAGGTGCATGCCACCGATGCCACCAATGCGTCCCGAACCATGCTGTTCAATATCCATACCCAGCAGTGGGATGACGAACTCCTTGCGTTGTTTGATATTCCTGCGGCGCTGTTGCCCGAGGTCCGCGACAGTAGCGCCGACTTCGGTCATACCGAGGCGGACCTGCTGGGAGAGGCGCTGCCGATCGGTGGTGTCATCGGCGACCAGCAGGCCGCCCTGGTCGGGCAGGCCTGCTTCCAGCCGGGCATGGGCAAGAGCACCTACGGCACCGGCTGCTTCATGATCGTCAATACGGGAGACAAGGCCGCCGTCTCGCGGAATCGGTTGCTGACCACCGTGGCCTATCGTATCGATGGCAAGACGACCTATGCCATGGAAGGCAGCATCTTCGTGGCCGGGGCCGCCGTTCAGTGGCTGCGCGACGGTCTCAAGCTGTTCGACAATGCCGCCGAGACCGAGGCGCTGGCTCGCGAGACCCGGGATGGTCACAGCGTCTATCTGGTGCCGGCCTTTACCGGCCTTGGAGCGCCGCACTGGGATCCGAAAGCGCGCGGAGCAATCTTCGGCCTGACTCGGGATACCGGCATTGCCGAGATCGTTGCCGCCGGCCTGCAGGCCGTCTGCTACCAGACCCGAGATCTACAGGCCTGCATGCGCGACGACATGGAGGCAACCCCGGGCAAGCTTCGTGTCGATGGCGGGATGGTCAGCAATAGCTGGCTGGTTCAGTTCCTGGCTGACACGCTGGACGTACAGGTCGACCGGCCAACAGTGCTCGAGACCACGGCGCTAGGTGCCGCCTACATGGCAGGCCTGCATCTCGGCTGGTATCGGGACCTGGACGAAATCGCCGACCTCTGGCGCTGTGAGCAGAGTTTCCTGCCGCAGATGCCAGAGGCGGAGCGGGAGCGGCTCTATCAGGGCTGGCTGGCAGCGGTGGAGCGAGTAAAAAGCGCGCCCTGAAGCTTGCAAAATCCAGCGATATCGGTAAGATATGCATCCGTTGCCGAGGCGCTTTTTCGCCCCGCGGGATGAAGGACCATAGCTCAGTTGGTTAGAGCGCCACGTTGACATCGTGGAGGTCGGCGGTTCAAATCCGCCTGGTCCTACCAGCATTCCGAGGCAATGTCCCCTTCAGGACCATAGCTCAGTTGGTTAGAGCGCCACGTTGACATCGTGGAGGTCGGCGGTTCAAATCCGCCTGGTCCTACCAGATTCCCGAAACGCCTCGCAGCCCTGCTGCGGGGCGTTTCGCTTTCCTGGTCACGCATAAGGCCCAGCAGGCGCCTGGCGGAGGCTGCCGCGCTCGCAACATCCGGGACGATCGGCAACACCGCCGGGAGTCCTGCGGCCTCCAGTCGTGAGCTAAAGCTACTCCTACAGCGGCGTGGCACCGTTGGTGGAGAAAGCAGCTGTTGGAGCGCCGCTCCGCGTCGCGACTGGCGCCGTCAGGCGCCCGGCGGAGGCTGAAACGCCGGTGATGACCGCGAATGTTGGCAACCCCGCCGGGAGTCCTTCGGCCTTCAGTCGCCGATGCGTCGGACCGGATCGAAGATACTCCTGCACAGTGATAGCGGCCGACGCTGTCCCAGGGGTCAATCCAGATCAGTGCTCGCCATGAACACCGCAACCAAGGCTTCGATGCCCGCCTGGTCGGTGGTGTCGAAGCGTGCGTGTCGAGGGCTGTCCAGATCAAGAACGCCCCATAGACGGTCCCTGGTCATGATGGGTACGACCAGTTCGGAGCGGGAGGCGGCGTCGCAGGCGATATGGTCGGCAACCGCATGAACGTCGTCGATGCGCTGGGTCTGTTGCGTGCGGGCCGCAGCACCGCATACGCCCTTGGTGAACGGAATCGGATTGCAGGCGGGTTTGCCCTGGAAGGGGCCGAGGCTAAGCAGCTCGGGTTCGCGCTGCAGGTAGAAGCCCACCCAATTGAGTTCCGGTATTTCCTGCATGATGAAGGCGCTCGTCTGGGCGCTGTTGGTTAGCCAGTCACGGCTGTCGAGCAGGGCTTCTAGTTGTCGGGCGAGTAGGGCGTAATCGGGCGTCATCTTCGCTCCTGAATGCCATGTCTTGAATGAAGGAGGCCGGCTCAAGGCCGGCCCCGGTGATACTGGCAGTAGATTAGCCCATGGGGGGTACCGATCCATGGCGCTGAGTGTTTTCGTCACTCCCAGCCGGGCACCGCGCCGCCGTCGAACAGCTCCAGTGCCTTGGCGGCAACCTCGTCGCTCTGGTAGGCCGAGACCAGCTGCTGGATCTCCTCGCGCTGCTCGTCACCGGTGCGCACGGCAATCAGGTTGACGTAGGGCGAATCGGGTCCTTCCTTGATCAGGGCATCATCCAGGCTCAGGCCGGCAGGCTGGGCGAAGGTGTTATTGATGAAGGCCAGGTCCACGTCGGGCAGGACCCGCGGGAGCTGGGCGGCTTCGATCTCGCGGAAACGGAAGTCGTTCGGGTTGTCGACCACGTTGACCGGCGTCGCCTCCAGGTTTTCCGGGTCATCCAGCTCGATAAGGCCGGCGTTGTGCATCAGGATCATCGCACGGCCACCGTTGGTGGGGTCGTTGGGCAGCGCGATGAGGGCACGCTCCGGCAGGTCTGCGATATCGGTGTGTCTTTCCGAATAGGCGCCGATGGGATAGACGAAGGTGTAGCCGGCAACCGTCAGGTCATAGCCACGATCATCCACCATGCTCTGCAGGTAGGGCTCGTGCTGGAAGGCGTTGGCATCCAGGCTGCCGTCGGCCAGGGCCGCGTTGGGCGATACGTAGTCGGTGAACTCGATGATCTCCACCTGGAGGTCGTAGCGCTCGCGGGCGATCTGGACCGCCACTTCCATCACCTCGGATTCGGGGCCGGACATGGTGCCGACCTTGATCGAGCGTGTCTCGGTGTCGGCGTCGTCTCCGCCGCAGCCGGCGAGCAGGGTGGCGCTGGCCAGTGTGGCGGCGCCGAGCAGGCGGGTCAGGGTTGTTTGCATTGGGTCGTTCTCCTTGGGTGTTGCGTCACTTGCGATCCGACTTGCGTACCAGATAATCCCCCAGGCTTTGAAAGCCCTGGACCATGACCACCAGGATCGCCACGGTGATTAGCATGACGGTGGGGTTGAAGCGGTTGTAGCCGTACCGAATGCCCAGGTCGCCCAGGCCGCCGCCGCCCACGGCGCCGGCCATGGCCGAGTAGCTCACGAGGGTAACGATGGTGATCGTCAGTCCGGTGATGATGCCGCCGCGGGCCTCGGGCAGCAGCACCTTGGTGATGATCTGCCCCGGCGTGGCGCCCATGGACTGGGCGGCTTCGACCAGGCCTGGCGGTATTTCGTTGAGCGCGCCCTCCACCAGCCTGGCCACGAAGGGAATGGCGGCGATGGTCAACGGCACGATGGCGGCATTGGTGCCGATGGAGGTGCCGACCACCATGCGGGTGAAGGGAATGATGGCCACCATCAGGATGATGAAGGGGATGGAGCGGCCGACGTTGGTGACGATGCCCAGCGCCTGGTTCAGGGCAGGGCGGGCGAGTATCTGCCGTGGCCGCGTGACATACAGCATTACCCCCAGCGGTACGCCGAACAGCGCCGCAAGGAAGCCGGAGACACCCACCATGTACAACGTATCCAGGGTGGCCTTGATGATGAGGTCAATCATCGCGCTGGACATGGCCGAGCACCTCCACGTGAAGATCATGGGATTCGAGATAGTCGATGGCCTGGCGCGTCTTTTCGGCCGGCCCCAGCAACTCGGCGATCATCAGCCCCAGGGTGCGCTCCTGGATTGACTCCACCTTGGCCTGGAGAATGCTGACATCGACCTCGCAATCCCGTGCCAGTCGAGAGATCAGCGGGGTGGAGACGGCATCGCCGGAGAACGCCAGCCGCACCACCGGGTGGGTATGCTCGCCGGGCTCGGCTTCCAGGCGTTCGACCAGCCCCTTGGGTGGCTCCAGCTGCAGGAAATCGTTGAGAAACTCGCGGCCCAGCTGCGTGCCGGGGGCGGTGAAGAAGTCACCGACATCGGCTTCTTCGACCAGTTCGCCGTCGGAAATCAGGCTGACCCGATGGCAAATCGACTTGACCACCTCCATCTCGTGGGTGATCAGCAGGATGGTCAGGCCCAGTTTCTGATTGATATCGCGCAGCAGCTCCAGGATCGAGCCCGTGGTCTGGGGGTCGAGGGCGGAGGTCGCTTCGTCACACAGCAATACCCGGGGCTCGCTGGCCAATGCCCTGGCGATGGCGACACGCTGCTTCTGACCGCCGGAGAGCTGGGCGGGATACTGGCTGATCTTGTCCGTCAGCCCGGTGAGCTCGAGCAGCGGCATCACGCGCTCGCGGATGGCGGCGCGCTTCATGCCCATCAGCTCGAGGGGCAGGGCGATGTTGTCGTACACGTTGCGCGTGGTCAGCAGGTTGAAATGCTGAAAGATCATGCCGATGCGGTGTCGAGCCTGGTTCAGGGCCGCGGAGGAGAGGCGCGTCATCTCCTGGCCGTCCACCGTCACGCTGCCGCTGGTGGGGCGCTCAAGCAGGTTGACACAGCGAATCAGGGTCGACTTGCCGGCGCCGGACAGGCCGATCACACCGTGAATGCTGCCCTGGGGCACATGGAGGTTCGCGTTCTTCAGGGCTTCGACGACCTTGACGTCGCCTCGAGCGCCATCCTTGTGGCCGCCCTTGATAGGATAGGTCTTGGAGACGTTGCGTAACGTGATCATCTGGCTTCCACTGACGGGCCGTGTCGTTGCGGGGCGGGCAGTGGGTACCAAAAAAAAGGCCACCCTGACGGGTGGCCATCAACGCTGGACACACCCTTTTAGCTGCACTTCATGTCGATGAATGCTCAACGCACTCGACGGCATGGGCGCCCGCAATCCGGGTACAAATCGGCGCCTTTAAATGTGGCGGCCAATGTTACGACCAAAGACGTAAGCTGTCAATCGGGGTGGTGTATCTTGTGCAGGAGTTGGCCATAAAGCAGCAAGATTCGCTGTGGTGGGTTGGAATTGCCTGCCTTTTTCTGGCCAGAATCCGGTAGGTGGAAAGACGCCGGATAGACGTGCGCTCCGCGACTTCCTACACTGCCAGCCCTGTCTCAACCCCTATTTCAACCTCCCGCCCGGGAGCTGCACGAGGAAATTCCATGTTCACAGGTATCGTCCAGGGCACGGCGGAAATTGTGGCGATCGAGGAGGCCGAGGCCTTCCGCACCCATGTCGTGGTTCTTTCCGATGAGCTGCGCCAGGGGCTGGAGCCCGGCGCCTCCGTCTCTCACAACGGCGTCTGCCTGACCGTGACGGCCATCGAGGGCCAGCAGGTCCGATTCGACCTGATGCGCGAGACACTGAAAGTGACCAACCTGGGCGCGCTCGGGGTGGGGGACCGGGTCAACATCGAGCGAGCGGCGCGCTTCGGAGATGAAATCGGTGGGCATGCCATGTCCGGTCACGTCATGGCCATGGCCGAACTGGTGGAGCTGGACGAGGCACCGAACAATCGCCGGCTCTGGTTCGAGGTTCCCCATGCGCTGGGCCGCTTCCTCTTCGCCAAGGGCTACATCGGTGTCGACGGCATCAGCCTGACCATCGGTGAGGTGAGGGCTGCCAACGTCGATCATGGCCCACGGTTCTGCGTCGATCTGATACCTGAGACGCTGGCACGCACCATTCTGGTGGATCGTGTGCCCGGGGATCGAGTCAATATCGAGGTTGATCCCCAGACGCAGGCGATCGTTGAAACCGTGGAGCGCGTGCTGGCCGCCCGCGGGGCTTGATGACAGCGTTGGATTGACCGTTTCGTCAAGTTTCCGTTGGCGAGCATGCTGGTACATGGCCTGGGGTTTGCTTAAAAAGAGACAAGCGAAATGCGAAAGAAGAGAAGAGCGGGGCGTGCCATCCCATTTTGGAGAGGATCGTCTCGCATCGAAGGCCACCTTTGGGTAACATGTGCCGCTTTTCTCGCCCCCCCTGGACCATAACCAGAACAAGTGCGCAGGAATGCCTCCAATGCTGAATAAACTGATCGAAAACCACTTCAAGCTGACCGAGCACAATACCAGCGTGAAGACCGAGGTCATCGCCGGGATTACCACCTTCCTGACCATGGCCTACATCATCTTCGTCAACCCCAGTATTCTCTCCGAAGCGGGCATGGACTATGGCGCCGTCTTCGTGGCGACCTGCCTGGCGGCCGCCGTCGGCTGTCTTATCATGGGGCTTTGGGCCAACTACCCCATTGCCCAGGCGCCCGGCATGGGCCTCAACGCCTTTTTCACCTACGGCGTGGTGCTGGGCATGGGCTACACCTGGGAGGCGGCACTGGGCGCCGTGTTCTTCTCGGGCTTCTGCTTCTTCCTGCTCAGTATCTTCAAGGTCCGTGAATGGATCATCAACTCCATTCCGCTCTCGCTGCGTCTGGGTATTGCCGCGGGCATCGGCCTGTTCCTGGCGATGATCGCATTGAAGAACGCCGGCATCGTGGTCTCCAATCCGGCCACCTACGTCGCTCTTGGCGATCTCTCCGAGCCGGCGGCCATCTATGCACTGCTGGGGTTCTTCGTGATCACCGCCATGGCGTACCTGAAGATCACCGGTGCCGTGATGATCGGTATCCTGGGCATCACCGTGCTGGCTATCGTATTGGGCCATAACGAGTACGGCGGGATGGTCTCCATGCCGCCTTCCATTGCGCCGACCTTCATGGCCATGGACCTGATGGGTGCGCTGGATATCGCCATGCTCAGCGTGATCTTCGCCTTCCTGTTCGTCGATCTCTTCGACACCTCAGGTACCCTGGTGGGCGTGGCGCATCGCGGTGGCCTGCTGGACAAGGACGGCAAGCTGCCTCGGCTGAACCGTGCCATGATGGCCGACAGTGGCGCCTCCATGGCCGGTGCCGCGCTGGGCACCTCGACCACCACGAGCTACATTGAATCCACGGCAGGCATCGCTTCCGGCGGGCGTACCGGCCTTACCGCCGTGGTCGTGGCGGTGCTGTTCCTGATCAGCCTGTTCTTCGCGCCGCTGGCGGGATCGATTCCGGCCTACGCCACGGCCGGGGCACTGCTCTACGTGGCCGTATTGATGGCCGGCAGCCTGGCACATGCCAACTGGGAAGATCCCACCGATGCCGCGCCGGTGTTGATCGCCGCCTTGGCGATGCCGCTGACGTTTTCCATCGCCGAAGGGATTGCCTTGGGCTTCATCAGCTATGCCGCCATCAAGGCGCTGTCGGGGCGCTTCCGGGATCTCAATCCCGCCGTAGTCATCCTGGCAATCCTGTTTGTGCTGAAATTCCTGTTTCTTGACTGATTTCCCTCCTCACCGAGAGCTGCAATGAGTATCTACGGCGACTATATCAAGTCCGTGATCCGCACCGTCCCCGACTGGCCTCAGCCGGGGATCAACTTCCGCGATATCACCCCGCTGCTGCAGAACAGTTCGGCCTTTCGCAAGCTGATCGACAGCTTCGTGCATCGCTACCAGGACATGGAACTCGATGCCATCGCCGCCATCGACGCGCGGGGCTTCATCATCGGGGCGCCGTTGGCCTACGAGCTCGGCTGCAGCTTCGTACCGGTTCGCAAGAAGGGCAAGCTGCCCTTCAAGACCATCAGCGAGACCTATACCCTGGAATATGGCAAGAGCGAAGTGGAACTGCACTCGGATGCATTCCGCCAGGGGGATCGGATCCTGCTCATGGACGATCTGATCGCGACCGGCGGCACCATGCTGGCCGCCGCCAAGCTGATCACCCGTTCCGGCGGGCAGGTGGTCGAGACTGCCACCATCATCGACCTGCCCGAGATCGGCGGGTCGAGCAGGATTCGCGACGCCGGCTTTGGTGTCTTTGCGGTCTGCACCTTCAATGAAGACGAGTGAGGACGACATGGCCAACCGGTATCACCAGCACTTCACCGTCTCCTGGGATCAGCTCCATCGCGACGTGCGCGAGCTCTGCCATCGGCTGGTCGAGCGTGACTTCAAGGGTATTGTTGCCATCACCCGGGGTGGGCTCATTCCGGCGGCACTGATTGCCCGCGAACTCAATGTCAGGCTGATCGATACCGTTTGCATCAGCAGCTACGACCACATGAACCAGGGTGGCCTCGACGTGCTGAAGGGTGTCGATCATGACGGAGAAGGCTGGCTGCTGGTCGACGACCTGGTCGATACCGGCAAGACGGCGCGCAAGGTGCGCGAGATGCTTCCCAAGGCGCATTTCGTCACCGTCTACGCCAAGCCGGAAGGCCGTCCGCTGGTGGATCAATATCTGACCGAAGTGGCGCAGGACTGCTGGATCCAGTTTCCCTGGGACATGGGCATCGCCTATGTGGAACCCCTCGTTGACCAGGTCAAGCGCTAAGCCATGAGCTGCCCGCTACCCGACAGCTGGTGCCGGTGGCTCGGTGACGAGTTCCAGGCGAGCTACATGCAGTCGCTGCGTGATTTCCTGGCCGCCGAGAAAGCGGCCAGGAAAGTCATCTACCCGCATTCGTCGAACTGGTTTCGCGCCTTCGAGCTGACTCCGCTGGACCGGGTAAAGGTGGTGATCCTGGGCCAGGATCCCTATCACGGCCCTGACCAGGCGCACGGGCTCTGCTTCTCGGTCCGCCCCGGCGTGCCGGTGCCGCCTTCGTTGAAGAACATCTACAAGGAGCTGGCCGACGATGTGGGCTTCCGGTCCGTTGCCCATGGCACGCTCGAGTCCTGGGCCAGGCAGGGAGTGCTCCTGCTCAATACCTCGCTGACGGTGGAGCAGGGCAGTGCCGGCTCTCACCGCGGCCGCGGTTGGGAAACCTTTACCGACCGTGCCATCGCCACGGTCAGCGCCCATGCCGAGCCGAGTGTCTTCCTGCTTTGGGGGAGTTACGCCCGCCAGAAGAAGGCGCTGGTCGATACCGGGCGTCACCTGGTGCTGGAGTCGCCGCATCCTTCACCGCTTTCGGCCCATCGGGGGTTCTTCGGCAACCACCACTTTTCCCGGGCCAACGCCTTCCTCGATCAAAACGGGCGTGAACCGATTCACTGGCAGCTACCCGACTCGCCCGAATCCGCGCCTTAACCTCAACGGCGGATGCAGGTAGAATGCCTCCGCCCGCCCACCCGTCGCCTGAGAGGTCTGCCCATGAGCGTTCATGCCATCAATCATCCGCTGGTCCAGCACAAGCTGGGACTGATGCGCGAAGCGGGCATCAGCACCAAGAGCTTTCGCGAGCTTGCCGGTGAGCTGGCCAAGCTGCTCACCTATGAGGCGACCCAGGATCTCGAGCTCGAGACCCAGGAGATCGATGGATGGAGCGGCAAGCCTATACCGGTGAAGCTGCTCAAGGGCAAGAAAGTCACCATCGTGCCGATCCTGCGTGCCGGGCTCGGCATGCTCGACGGCGTGACCGACCTGATACCCAGCGCACGCATCAGCGTGGTCGGACTCTACCGCGACGAGGAGACGCTCGAGCCGGTGCCGTACTTCGCCAAGTTCGCCGGCGACCTCGACGAGCGCATGGCATTGGTCATCGACCCGATGCTGGCTACCGGCGGCACCATGGTGGCGACCCTCGACATGCTGCGGGATCGTGGCTGCAAGCACATGAAGGTCATCGTGCTGGTGGCGGCACCCGAGGGCATCAAGCGCGTCCAGGATGCCTACCCGGATATCGAGATCTACACCGCAGGCATCGACGATCATCTCGACGAGAATGGCTATATCGTCCCCGGCCTTGGTGATGCTGGGGACAAGATCTTCGGCACCCGTTAGGCACTGCCCGAAAACTGGCTGCGCTCGGTCATACGTCGTTAAAAAACAGCTCAAAGTACTCATTTACACCCCGTAAACTCCGTCTTTTCGCTGATTTTTGCCTTGTCTGACCATCGCTCGCCAACTTTTCAGACAGTGCCTGGTTTTGTCATTAACCTGGCTGCGCTAGCCGAGGTTACTCGGCAAAAACCTGGATACAAGCCGCCCCTGAGATCGCCATCCGGGGGCGTTTTTCTGGCAGGACGCCTTCGACCAATAGCAACGATATACAAGAAGGAATACACCCCATGAACGAACAAGCGGCAGCCGCGCAGACGCCGGTCGACTCCCTGCCCAAGACCCTGTTGACCGGGGCCCAGATGCTCTTCGTGGCCTTCGGCGCACTGGTGCTGGTGCCGCTGTTGACCGGCCTCGATCCCAGCGTGGCGCTGTTCACCGCGGGTGTCGGTACGCTGATCTTCCATGGCGTGACCCGCATGACGGTTCCGGTCTTCCTGGCGTCTTCGTTTGCCTTCATTGCGCCGATCCAGGGCTCTGTCGCCAGCTTCGGCGTCTCGGCAACCCTGGGTGGCCTGATGGCGGCAGGTGTCGTTTACGTGGCTATCTCCCAGGCGGTACGGCTCAAGGGTACCGGCTGGCTGCATCGCCTGCTGCCGCCGGTCGTGGTGGGGCCGGTGATCATGGTGATTGGCCTGGCCCTGGCTCCGGTCGCGGTGAGCATGGCCACCGGCGAGACCAGTGACAATATCGGCTACGGCCCAGCCATCTTCCTATCCATGGCCAGCCTGCTGGTGACCCTGGTGCTGGCGGTGTTCGGACGCGGCTTGCTGCGGCTGATCCCTATCATGGGTGGTATCGTCAGCGGCTACGTGCTGGCGCTGCTGATGGGTGTAGTCGACTTCTCACCGGTGGGTGATGCCGCCTGGCTGGCGATTCCCAGCTTCACCGCACCCAGCTTCCACTGGGCGGCGATCCTGTTCATGATCCCAGTGGCCATTGCGCCGGCCGTCGAACATATCGGCGACATGGTAGCCATCGGTTCGGTAACGAAGAAGAACTACCTGGAGAAGCCGGGGCTGCACCGCACCCTGCTGGGTGATGGTCTGGCCACATCCACGGCGGCACTCTTCGGCGGCCCGCCCAATACCACCTATTCCGAAGTGACCGGGGCGGTGACACTGACCCGGGCCTTCGATCCCAGGATCATGGTGGTCGCCGCCTTCATCGCCATTCTGCTGGCTTTCGTCGCCAAGCTGGGGGCCTTGCTGCAGACCATTCCCGGCCCGGTGATGGGCGGAATCATGACTCTGCTGTTCGGTTCCATTGCCGTGGTGGGCATGAATACCCTGGTGCGCGCCGGGCACTCGCTGACCGCGCCGCGCAACCTGGTGGTGGTATCGCTGATTCTGGTCTTCGGCATCGGCGGCATGCAGTTCGGCGGCGGGCAGTTCACCCTGCAGGGCGTCAGCCTCGCTGCCCTGGTCGGCATTGTGCTGAACTGGGTGCTGCCTGGTGCCGACGAGGACGAGTAAGGTGACGCGCGGTATGGCCAAGCGCAGCCAGTTTTCAGGCCAAGCTTGGTTTTCAGGCCAAGCTTGGTTTTCTGGCAAAGCTTGGTTTTCTGGCAAAGCTTGGTTTTCTGGCAAAGCTTGGTTTTCTGGCAAAGCTTGGTTTTCTGGTAAAGCTCGGATTTCGGCCAAAGCTTAGGCGTGGTGAATCTCCCTGCCGCCCTCTGCAAAGGTAGGCGGGGAGTTGGCGCTGACGATGACGCACTCCACGTCCCCGGTATTACGGAAGCGATGGGGTAGTCGCGAGTCAAAGTAGTAGGCGTCTCCGGCGCCGAGTACCCGGGCTTCTCCGGCAACGGTGATCTCGATCTCACCCGAGATCACCACGCCACCTTCTTCGCCTTCGTGCTCCAGCATGTCCGTACCGGTATCGGCCCCCGGGGGGTAGCGCTCGTGGATGATCGATATGCTGCGATCCGGACGGCGAGCCGCCACGAGCCGCCAGGAGAGATTGCCGTCGCCGATCTCGGTGAGTTCGTCGGCGGAATAGAAGGCGCGGGGCGGGGCGGGTTCGTCACCGGCGAAGAAGGCGCTGATCGATACCGGCAGGGCGTCGAGAATCTTCTTGAGCGAACTCACCGAGGGGCTGACGCTGTTCTGTTCGATGAGTGAGATAGTGCTGTTGGTGACGCCAGCCCGTTTGGCCAGTTCGCGCTGTGAAAGCTTGCGTGCCTTGCGCAGTTCGCGTAGCCGGGTTCCTACATTCAATGATTCCATCATCAATTTCCGTCGGGTCCGTTCGATTTGCTTGACACATCATACCCCTTGACGGTGCCTTGTATAAGCTCTGCGCGTGATACGCATCATGGTCAAGCCCCTCCAGGGCGCCTCGCCGTGGCACCGTGGGGCCGGCTAGTGCATCATGGGAATCATTCGATAAAAGCGCAGCAGGAGCGATGATGAACCCTAGGCACGACGTGACCGGACTGATCCTGGCCGGTGGACAAGGGCGCCGCATGGGGGGGCGAGACAAGGGCCTGGAACCTTTCGCCGGCCGCTCGCTGGTGGCCCATGTGCGTGAGCGTCTCCAAGGCAGGCTAGCCAGTGTCTGGATCAATGCCAATCGCCATCACGAGATCTACCGCAGCCTGGCCGACCGGGTGATCGGCGACCTTGAGGGCGACTATCAGGGGCCGCTGATGGGGATCTACACCGGGCTGCGTTCCGTCCAGACGCCTTGGCTACTCGTTGTGCCCTGCGATACCCCCGCGCTGCCCATGGATCTCGTCGAGCGAATGGTGGCAGGCATCGGTGAGGGCGATATCGCCGTGGCCCATGACGGTGAGCGGCTGCATCCGGTCGTGGCACTGCTGCGGGTATCGCTGGCCGATGACCTCGAGGCTGCCCTTGCCGGTGGCGAACGCAAGATCGACCGCTGGTATGCGCGCCATGACTGGTATCGCGTCGATTTCAGCGACTGTCCGGATAGCTTCGCCAACCTGAATACCGAGGATGACAAGCAGCGTCTCGAATTGCGCCTGAACCAGGAGGCCCCGACCGGATGAGTGCCGTGATTCACGCCAGTCTACCGCTCGATGCCAGCTTGCCCCTGCTGGGCATTGCGGCCTGGAGCGGTACCGGCAAGACCACGCTGCTGGAGCAGATCCTGCCGTCGTTGACCCAGCGTGGCCTGCGTGTCGCCGTGATCAAGCATGCCCATCACGGCTTCGAGGTCGACCAGCCGGGAAAGGACAGCTACCGCCTGCGCATGGCTGGGGCATCACCGATGCTGGTCGCTTCCCGGGCGCGCCTGGCGCTGATGATGGAGACGCCGCAGCAGGAAGAGGCCGATCTTGCGACCCTGATCGAAATGATGCGCCCCCAGCATCCCGACCTGGTGCTGGTGGAGGGGTTCAAGGCCTGGCCGCTGCCCAAGCTGGAACTGTATCGCGAGGAGGTCGGCAAATCCCTGAGGGTTGCCGAGGACCCCTGGGTCAAGGCGGTGGCCAGCGCCACACCGCTTGTACTACCGAAGGGGGTCGAAGCACTGCCCCTCGATGACCTGGATTCGCTGGTCGACTGGGTGGCAGCCTGGCCGGCGCGGTGGCCGTCCGAGCGCTCGCCACGGGAGCTTGCGCCATGAGCCTCTCCTGTTTCGACTTCGGTGAGCGCATGTTGACGGTGGACGAGGCAAGAGCCGCCGTTCTCGACCTGGTGCCGCACCCATTGGCGGAAGAGTGGCAGCCTCTCGCGTGCCTGCATGGCCGTGTGCTAGCCGAGTCCCTTGTCTCGCCCATCGATGTGCCGCAGAACACCAACAGTGCCATGGACGGGATTGCCCTGGGCTGGCCGCAAACCGGCACGGCACTGCCTGACAGCTGGATATTGGCAGGAGAGGTTCTGGCCGGGCATCGACATGAGCCAGCGCTGGCTTCCGGTGAGTGCGTGCGTATCACCACGGGTGCGCCACTGCCGCCGGGGGCCGATACGGTCATCATGCGCGAGCAGATCGAGCATCAGGAAGGCCGGGTGTGGGTCGCGCATCCCGACGCGGTGCGCAGGGGGCAGAACGTACGCCTTGCCGGTGAGGATATCGCCCGGGGTGCCGTCGCACTTGCCGCGGGCACACGGCTGGGCGCCGCCGAACTGGGGCTGTTGGCATCACTGGGCATGGCACAGGCCCTCGTTCGTCGGCGCCCCAGGGTGGCCGTTTTCTCCACGGGGGACGAGGTTACCGCGCCGGGCAAGCCACTGCCTTCAGCAGGAATTTTCGATGCCAATCGGTTTTCGTTGGCGGGGCTGATTGCCGAGCATGGCGGAGAGGTATGCGATCTCGGCATCCTTCCCGATGATCGAGGTGCCATTATCACCGCGCTTGCCGATGCCGCACGTGATGCCGACCTGGTCATCACCAGCGGAGGGGTGTCGGTAGGCGAGGCCGATCAGGTACGAGCGGCACTGGCGGAGGTGGGAGAGCTGGGGTTCTGGAAAATTGCCATTCGTCCCGGCCGCCCGCTGGCCTGTGGGCGACTCGGGGCGCAAGGCACCCCGTTCTTTGGCCTGCCGGGGAATCCGGTGGCGGCCATGGTCACCTTCCTGCAGTTTGTGGCACCGCTGCTCAGGCGGCTGCAGGGCTGCCCCACACTGGAACCCTGTCGGCTGACTGCCCGGACTGAGCACGACATGCCAAGCCGGGCGGGGCGCGTCGATTTCCTGCGCGGCGTCTTTCACTGCGATGCCTGGGGGCAGCTCCATGTACGCAGTACTGGTCACCAGGGTTCCGGTATTCTCTCTTCCATGGTGGCCGCCAACTGTCTGATCGAGATTCCCGCCGACTGCGAGGCCATTTCGCAAGGCGAGGCCGCCACCATACAACCGTTTGCTGATTTCTGCCGAGGCATGCCTTCATGACACTGACCCATCTCAACCAACGCGGCGAAGCCCATATGGTGGATGTCGCCGACAAGCCGGAAAGCCGCCGGGAGGCGTGTGCATCAGGGTACATCCAGATGAAGCCGGAAACACTGGCGCTACTCAGCGAAGGTGGGCTGCCCAAGGGTGACGTGCTTGCAACGGCAAGAATCGCCGGCATCCAGGCCGCCAAGCGTACCCATGAGCTGATTCCACTGTGCCATGCGCTGGCCCTGTCCAAGGTCAGCATCGAGTTCCGTCTCGACGAGGCGGCGTCCCGGGTGGAGGTGAATGCCACCTGCCGGCTCAATGGCCGCACCGGAGTCGAAATGGAGGCCTTGACGGCGGTTTCCGTTGCCTGCCTGACCCTCTATGACATGTGCAAGGCGGTGGACAAGGACATGGAGATAGGCGGTATCCATCTCGACACCAAGACCGGCGGCAAGTCGGGGGATTATCGCCGTGACTTGACGACGCACCGCGACATGACCGCCGCACCGGCACCAATCGTCACCGGTGAAGGTGTGGTGGGTCAGGTTTCCGTGGGCACGCGCTGCGATATCGAGGATCCCTGTCTGCGGGTCAAGTTCCTGGCCGAGCTGCGTGAGCGACTCGGCGTCAGCGAGCTCTCCCTGCCGTTGGATAGCCTCGCCAGCGCTGATGTGGGTGGCTTGAAGGCAGCCCTGGTTGCACGTGACAAGCGCTTCGCGCGCCTCTCCGAAGGACGGGTGCTGTGTGCGGTCAACCAGGTGATGGCGTTGGATAGCACGCCTATCACCAATGAAGATGAAATCGCCTTCTTCCCACCGGTCACGGGGGGCTGATATGGTGCAGGCAGCCAAGGTTGAGGTGCGGCATGAGCCTTTCGACGCGGGGGTAGAGCAGCGGTTATTGTTGGCAGGGCGCTCCGATGTCGGTGCTGTCGTGAGTTTCACCGGTCTGGTTCGCGACTTCAATGAGCGTCCCGAGGTCACGGCGCTGACCCTGGAACACTACCCGGGCATGACGGAAGCGGCGCTGGGCGAGATCGTCGCCGAGGCCGAGATGCGTTGGCCGCTTCAAGGGGTCCGACTCATTCATCGCGTTGGACGCATGACCCCTGGAGATCCTATCGTACTGGTAGTCGTGGCCAGCGCGCATCGTCGCGAGGCCTTCGAGGCTTGCGACTTCATCATGGATTATCTCAAGACCCGTGCGCCGTTCTGGAAAAAGGAGCACAGTGCTTCGGGTGAATACTGGGTTGCTGAACGCGACTCCGACCACCAGGATGCCAGCCGCTGGGAGGGCGACAATGACAGCAGCCTCTGAGCTGATCGATGATTTCGGTAGACGGGTTCGCTATGTGCGTATATCCGTGACGGATCGCTGCGATTTTCGCTGCGTCTATTGCATGAGCGAAGAGATGACCTTCCTTCCACGGGCCCAGGTACTCACACTGGAAGAACTCGGGATGGTGGCCCGAGCCTTCGTGGAAATGGGCGTTGAAAAGGTTCGCCTGACGGGCGGCGAACCCCTGGTCAGGCGGGATATTGACCGCCTCGTCGAGGAGATCGGGGGCTTGCCCGGGCTAAGGGATTTCGCCATGACCACCAATGGCGCCGGTCTGGTAAAACATGCCCAACGCCTGCGAGATGCAGGGCTCGAGCGCTTGAATATCAGCCTCGATACCCTTGATGCCGACCGCTTTCGTCAGTTGACACGAACCGGAGATCTGGCTCGTGTGCTGGAGGGCATCCGAGCGGCAAGGGAAGCAGGCTTCGAGCGCATCAAGCTCAATGCGGTGGTGCTCAAGGGCCGCAATGATGACGAAGTGGTGGACCTGGTCGACTTCGCTCGTGCCGAAGGACTCGATATCAGCTTTATCGAGGAAATGCCGCTGGGCGACGTCTCCGATCATTCTCGTGCCGAAACCTTCTGTTCCAGCGATGAAGTGCAAACGCTCATCGAAAACCGCTATCCCCTGATTCCGACCACTGAGTCCACGCTGGGGCCGTCGCGTTACTTCCGCATGGGCGACAGCGATTCGAGAGTGGGTTTCATATCACCGCATAGCCACAACTTCTGCGCGAGCTGCAATCGGGTAAGGGTGACCGTCGAGGGGCGCCTGCTGCTCTGCCTGGGCAATGAACATTCCGTTGATCTACGTGCCGTACTGCGTCGTCATCCCGGCGATATCGACGCCTTGAAGACGGCTATCGTCGAGGCTCTGCCACTCAAGCCCGAGCGTCACCACTTTACTACTGACGGTGATGTGCAGGTTGTGCGCTTCATGAACATGACGGGTGGATAAGCACCCGCTTGCCTCTCCATTTGCGCTGCTTATTTCAAGAAACATGTCGTAACTCTGTTCGTTCATTTCTTGCCAACTGGTCATCACCACATATACTTTTGACGAGTAAGCCTTTCGGCTTGCTCGTCGATTTCTGTATGGAGGAGGCCCATGTCCAGCGAAACCCTGGAGCGCATCGCCCGCAACAAGAACGTGGCTCGTGCCGCCGCTCGACAGCTGAGCATGGAGCAGCTGAACAAGCTCTCCGATGTCATTGGCGAGGTAATCGAGCAGAAAAAAGAAGAAGACAAACTCCGCGAAAAGGAGGAGGCGGACAAGGAGCGGAAGTTGGCCGAGATCCGCGAGGCCATGAGTGATGCCGGTCTTTCTGTGGAAGATCTCGTGGGTGAGCCGCCGCGCCGTCGTCGTGGGCGTCCACCGAAGAAGAACGCAGGGGGCTCATGATGGCTCAGTGACTGCTGCTTATCAGGATTGATGCCTCAGGTGCGGGGGATTTTCACGGCATAACCCCCGTACCCTTTTCAACCTGAACTGAACTTGCATCCGGCCTGAACACGCGGTCAGTCTTTGTCACCAAAGGCCGGGGCTTCCACCGCCAGTAATTGCAGATGTATGTCAGGCAGCTGGCGAAGATGATCAGCCAGCCAGGCAGTCAGCATGGGCTGTAGTGCCACTCGTAGTTCCGCCAGGCTTTCAGCGTGTAATTCCTCCAGCCGTTCATCCAGCCAGTCGGCAAGGGCATCTTCGTCCAGCGCGCTGACACGGTGCGCATCCAGCATCAAGCGACCGATTCGCGTCCACCCCGGGCCGGTGGAGGCGATGGGCAGCGCAAGATGCAGAATGCCATGACGCGACGAGCCCCGCTCGGCGGCCAATCCCGGCAGCGGGGTGACGGCGTTCTGGCTGACGATGCAAGGGCGCTGGGGGTGGCGAGCTTCCAGGGTCAGGCCATCGACGTCCAGTCGAATCAGGTCGCCGTTGACCGGGCTCACCGGTGCCTGGATTCCCAGGGTATCGGCAAGAGCGCGATGGGCGCGCTGATGCTGGGGTTCTCCATGTACCGGCAGCAGATGCTTGGGTTTGATCCAGCCATAGAATATACGCAGCTCTTCCTGGGCCGGGTGTCCGGAGGCGTGTAGTTCCGGATGGTTGAATTCATCCCAGATGGCGACATCGAGGCGTCTCAATCCATGCTTGAGGCGCTCGATCTGTGGTTCGTTACCCGGAATCGCCTTTGCCGAAAAGATGACGGTATCGCCCGGACTCAACTCGAGGCTGTGGTGCCTGCCGTTGGCCAGGCGGCTCAGTGCGGCGCGAGGCTCGCCCTGGCTGCCGGTGGCGATGACCAATACCTCTTCCGGTGGCAGATACCCCAGGTCGCTTGCCGGAACCAGCGGCGGCATGTCGTCCAGATAGCCAAGCCCGCGAGCCACCCCCACCATGCGTTCCATGGCCCGTCCCATCAGGCTCACCCGTCGTCCGCAGCGCTCAGCGGCCAGCGCAATCGCCAGCACCCTGGCCAGGTTGCTGGCAAAGCAGGAAACCACCACCCGTCCAGTGCATTGGCTCAGTCGATGCTCCAGCGCGCGCGCCACTTCGCCTTCGCTGCGTGAGTGGCCGGGAAGGGGGGCATTGGTGGAATCTCCCACGACGAGGTCCACCGGTGCCAGGGCCCGGAACAGAGACCCCTTCACCGGCGGGCCGATCAAGGGTTCGGGGTCGAGTTTCCAGTCGCCGGTATGAAGTACCCGATAGCCACCCACGGCGATCAACAGGGCGCAGCTTTCCGGTATGGAATGTGTCAGCGGGAGGTAGCGCAGGGTGAAGGGGCCCGTTTCCAGCGCCTCGCCCGGGTCGATCACCTGAATCGCATCGGTGGCAAGCCCGCGTTCGGTGAACTTCGCGCGGAGCAGGCCAGCCGCCAGTGGGGTGGCATGCACCGGGCACTGCCATTTCGGCCAGAGCCAGGCGGCGGCACCGATATGATCTTCATGGCCGTGAGTGATGATCAGGGCGGAGGGCTCAATGCCCAGGGCCACGGCGGTATCCAGGCTGGGAACCTGAAGCGGGCTGTCGGGGAGGTCCTGGCGGATCATCATGCCGCAATCGACGGCGATCCATTCGCCGTCGTGACCATAGAGCCCCAGGTTCATGCCTATCTCACCACAACCGCCCAGCGGCAAGAAATGAAGTGGTTTTCTACGGCGTGGGCGAATGGTGGCGCTGGATGCAATCATCGGCACATCATGGTCAGGCAATGGAGTCTTCACTATACGGGATCGCCGCGGGCTTCCACAATGTAGACCCCAAGGCGCCGGCTACCATTTCGACGTGTCTCGCGTCCGCGAGTTCGCTACAATGCGCGCTCTCCGATCCACGCTCAGCAAGTCGATGGTTGCCCATGTCCCATTACTACCGTCTGGTTGTTTCCTGCCCTGATCGCCGCGGCATCGTGGCTCGTGTCTCCGGCTTCATTTCCGGCCATGGTGGGTCTATTACCGAGGCGAGTCAGCACTCCGACCTGGCGTCGGGCCGCTTCTTCATGCGCTATGAAATCCTCTCCGATTCCATTGACATGACCGGTGACGAATTGCGCAAAGCCTTTGAGCCGGTGGCGCGCGAGTTCGAGATGGAGTGGGCACTGCGCGATACGCGGCGACGCCAGCGTGTGGTGGTCATGGTCTCCCGGGAATCACACTGCCTGGTGGATCTGCTCTATCGCTGGACCGCGGGGGAAATGGAGGGTGATATTGTCGGTGTGATCTCTAACCATCCGGACATGCGGGGCATGGTCGAGTGGCATGGGCTGCCCTATTTCCATGTGCCTGTGGATGCCGCCGACAAGGCTGCTGCGTTTGCCGAAATAGAGGCCCAGGTGGAGGCACTGGATGCCGACACAGTAGTGTTGGCGCGCTACATGCAGATCCTGCCACCCGGCCTTTGCCGGCGATACGCCGGGCGGGTTATCAATATCCATCACAGCTTCCTGCCATCCTTTGTCGGTGCGCGCCCTTATCACCAGGCCCACGACAGGGGGGTCAAGCTGATCGGTGCCACCTGCCACTATGTGACTGAGGAACTGGATGCGGGCCCCATCATCGAACAGGATATCCATCGGGTCAGTCACTGTCATACTCCCGGGGATCTGGTTCGATTCGGCCGCGATGTGGAGAAAGCCGTTCTGGCACGGGGGCTGCGCTGGCACCTGGAGGATCGAGTGCTCATCCACGGCAACAAGACGGTCGTTTTTGCCTGAGCTTTAACGCTGGAGGCGGACATGTCGTTTTCCGAGCCCATGCTGGCTCCCTGGCTGCTGATCGCCTGCGGCGTGTTGTCCCTGGGTGTCGTCGGCCTTGTCCTGGCACAGAGGCCCTGGGAAACCCTGATCGCAGACAGGGCGCTACAGCACCGCTGGCTGGCGGCAACCGTCGCCGTAGTGCTGCTGTGGCAGCTGCGCGCCCAGGCCGTGGACTGGCTGACCCTGCACCTGATGTTCACGGCGCTGCTGACGCTGATCTTCAAGGCGCCCCTGGCGCTGGTCACCAACCTGCTCGCCAACCTGGCCCTGGTCCTGCTCGGCAAGGCTGCCTGGCCGCTATTGGGTGTCAACGTTCTGATTACCGGTGTGATACCCGTTGGTATCACCGTGCTGGTGTGGCGCCTGGTGGATCGCCGCCTGCCGGACAATCTGATGGTCTTTCTCTTTCTCTGCGGCTTCTTCGGCGCAGCGCTGGCCACGCTCGGCACAGGGCTCACCGGCCTGGGGCTGGTCATGCTGGGCGCGACCGATCCGGAAGCGATCTACCTGGCGCAGGAATACGCGCTCTTTCTACCCCTGCTGATGCCCTCCGAGGCGTTCCTGACCGGCATGCTGCTCAGCATCCTGATGGTCTACCATCCCGGCTGGGTGGCCACTTTCAATGATCATCGCTATATCGACACCAAGTAGGGCAGGGTTTCGCTACCTGACGGCCCTCTGGTGAGAGTGCTGTAGACCGGGGGCATATCTTGTAGGGCAGGTGGCATGGGGTGGGTGCTACAGAGGAAGCGTCAGCTGTCGCCTGGCATCCTCCGGCACCAGCCTTGCCCCGACACCCAGCAGGCGTACCGGCCGCTTCTTGCGCGCCCAGGCCTGTGCCAGCAAGGCGTTGAAGGTTTGGTTGCAGAGCGTGCTGCCGCGCCCCTCCATGGTCGTCAGACTGAAATCGTCGAAGCGCACCTTGACGAACAGCCCCGCCAGCGGCGGGTGGCCATGCCTTGCCAGCCGGGATTCCAACCTGTCGCACAGCGCTGCCAGCTCCCTGTGACAGTCGGGCAAGCCGGGAAGGTCTGTTGCGAAAGTGGTCTCCACGCTGACCGACTTGCGTTCACGCTCCACCCTTACCGGGCGGGTGTCGATACCGCGCGCCAGCTCGAACAAGCGATGACCAAACTTGCCGAACTCGTGGATCAATCGATCCTGGGGCAGGCGTTGCAGATCGTCACAGGTATCGATATCCAGTGATTTCAGCCGCCTGGCGGTAGCCGGACCCACGCCATTCAGCTTGGTCACCGGAAGAGTCTTGATGAAGGTAGCGACCCGGTCCGGGGTAATCACCGTCAGGCCGTCAGGCTTCTCCCAGTCGCTGGCGATCTTTGCCAGGAATTTCGACGGTGCGGCACCCACCGAGACGGTAATGCCCACACGTCGCTGACACTCCTCCTTCAGCCAGCGTGCCATCCAGGTGGCGCTGCCCGAAAAGCGCGTTACCGCGGTGACGTCGAGAAAGGCCTCGTCCAGGGACAGAGGCTCAACCAGCGGCGTCAGCTCATGGAAAATAGCCTGAATCTGGCGCGATGCCTCGCGGTAGCGGTCGAAGTCGCCGTGGAGGAGGGTTAGCTGCGGGCACAGCCGCAAGGCTCGCGCCGTGGGCATGGCGGAGTGGATGCCATAGCGGCGAGCCGGGTAGTTGCATGTGGCAATGACGCCGCGACCTTCGGCGCTGCCGCCGATGGCCAGCGGAATCTCGCGCAGCGCCGGGTTGTCGCGCATTTCCACCGCGGCATAGAAGCAATCGCAGTCGGCATGCAGAATCTTGCGAACGGAATCCATGGGCAACCGTTCGACAGCTAGCCGAGGGTGAGCGAATTCATCAGAGCGCCTGGCCGCTGCCGCCGCGAATCACGCCAACGCCTACGCCCTCTATTTCCAGGGGTTGGTGGCGTAAATCCACCTCGATAGGTGCGAAATCGGCATTTTCGGCCTCGAGGATGACCTGGTGGCCATTGCGATGAAAGCGCTTGACGGTGACTTCATCCTCGAGCCTGGCAACGACGATCTGACCGTCGCGAACGCGATCCGTGCGATGCACAGCCAGCAGGTCGCCCTCGAGGATGCCGGCATCTTTCATGGAGAGGCCGCGGACCTTCAGCAGATAGTCGGCACGGGGAGTGAAGAATTCAGGGGGCAGGGGGCAGTAGCGATCGATGTGCTCCGCGGCAAGGATAGGGCTGCCGGCTGCTACCTCGCCAATGATCGGCAAGCCCTCCACGGCAGGTTCGCCCCCGACCGGCTCGGCGTCCTGCGCCGGCAGGCGAATACCCCGGGACGTACCACGGATGACCCGGATGACGCCCTTGCGCTCCAGGGCCCGCAGGTGCTCCTCGGCCGCGTTGGGGGAACGGAAGCCCAGGGCGCGGGCGATTTCGGCACGGGTCGGCGGGTAGCCGAACTCGTTCATTGTCTTGACAATGAAGTCGTAGACGTTCTGCTGGCGTGAGGTGAGGGGGCGTGACATGCGACCTCCGGGTAGCGGTGCCTTGAGTATTGTTCAAGTATACAGCATGGAAGTCTATCCAGTAAAAAGGCCTGTGGCTAGCGAGTGGTATGGCACGTTTCAAACAGATGCTTGTCAATTAATTTGAGCGAAACGCTGAAATCACGTAGACTTTTGTAATGTTTTAAACACGCGTTTCCAGCGGGATCAAGATAATGGCTCAAACCGACACCGTCACACGCATCCTCGATACTGCCGAAGTCCTGTTCGCAGAACGTGGCTTTGCAGAAACTTCCTTGAGGACCATCACCAGCAAGGCGCGAGTCAACCTGGCCGCTGTGAACTACCATTTCGGCTCGAAGAAATCGCTGATTCAGGCGGTGTTCGCCCGCTATCTGGATCCTTTCACCGTGCGCTTCCACCATGCCCTGGATGAGCTGGAAGCGCAGCATGCCGGTGGCGTCATTCCACTGGAAGTCCTGCTGGAAACCATGGCGCGTACCGTCCTTGAGGTGCCTGGCGAACGCCACAGCCTCAAGGTGTTCATGAAGCTGCTGGGGCTTGCCTATAGCCAGGCCCAGGGGCATCTGCGACGCTACATTCAGGATGAGTACGGCAGCGTGTTCTCGCGTTTCACTGACCTTGTCCGGCTGGCAACACCCGACCTGCCCGATTCCGAGCGTTTCTGGCGCCTGCACTTCGTGCTTGGCACCGTGATCTTCACCCTCTCAGGGCTGGATGCGCTGCGTGATATCGCTGAAAAGGATTATCAGGAACATGTTTCCGTGCGCGACCTCATCCGCCGCTTGCGGCCGGTGGTGGTGGCTGCCATGAACGCACCGCTTCCGCCACCCCCCATGCCGAAGGCCGAGGCGAGCTGATATGCGGACACCGCGCCTGACCGAGCTGCCACCGGCAACGGGCACCTGGCTGGAAGTCGATGTCGCGAATCAGTGTCTGGTCCACTGGCAGGGATCAAGGCCTCAGGCAGAGTGGGCCGTCTCTACCGCCCTGGCTGGAACCGGTCAGCAGGAGGGCAGCGGCTGCACTCCGCTGGGGTGGCACTATGTGCGAGCTGCCATCGGTGATGGGCTGCCCACGGGCACGGTCTTCAGAGGTCGGCGGCCCACCGGGGAGCGATTTTCCCCGGCACTGGCCGAAGCACACCCCCATCGCGACTGGATTCTCACCCGCATCATCTGGCTCTGCGGGCTGGAGCGGGGGTTCAACCGCGGGGGCGAGGTCGACAGCCAGCGGCGCTATATCTACTTTCACGGCACGCCACCCGACCAGCCAATGGGCGTGCCGCGCTCCCATGGATGCATCCGCCTGAGCACGTCGTCGCTGCTGCATCTCTTTTCCCTGGCCCCTCCCGGGACGCCCGTGTGGCTGCATGACTGAAGGCTGAGCATCAAGCCCTTGCGCATGGCTGTCACCTCGACCAACTTTGGTCTAGAATCAGCCTCCTTCTAGCCCAAGGAATCCGATCATGACGCAGACCCTCGGCCCGGTGATGCTGGATCTGGAAGGCACGCAGCTGAGCGACGACGAGCGCAGGCTACTGCTTCGTCCCGAGGTGGGCGGGGTGATTCTCTTTTCTCGCAATATCGAGGATGCCCGCCAGGTTCGCTCCCTCTGTAACACCATACGACAGTTGCGCCCTGAGTTGCTGTTGACCGTCGACCAGGAAGGGGGGCGGGTGCAACGTCTGCGTCAAGGCGTTACCCGGATTCCCTCCATGGGACGGATTGGCCGCGACTATGTTGCAGCACCGGAAGTCACCCTGAGACTGTGCCTCGATACCGGTTGGCTCCTGGGCATGGAGATGGCCGCCTGTGGACTCGACCTCAGTTTTGCACCGGTACTCGATGTCGACGGTGGCATCTCCAGTGTGATCGGGGACCGCAGCTTTTCCAGCGATCCGCTCGCGGTTTCCGCCATGGCCGAAGCCTTCGTCGCCGGCCTGCATGAAGCCGGCATGGCGGCCGTCGGCAAGCATTTCCCCGGCCACGGAGGCGTCGCTGCCGATTCGCATCTGGAACTGCCCGTCGACGACAGGCCCATCGATGTCATCCGCGGCCATGACCTGGTGCCCTTCGCCGACCTGGCCTGTCGGCTCGACGGCGTCATGCCTGCCCATGTCATCTACAGCGCCTTCGATGCCCGTCCCGCCGGCTTCTCCAACAGCTGGCTGGGGCTGCTGCGTGAATCGCTCGGCTTCAAGGGCACGATCTTCTCCGATGACCTCGGCATGGCCGGGGCCGGATATGCCGGCGGCCCCTATGAGCGTGCCCAGGCAGCGCTGGACGCCGGCTGTGACATGGTGCTGGTGTGCAACGACCGCGCTGCCGCCCTGGAGGTGCTTGACGCCTGCCAGGGGCGCACCATACGACCAGCGACCCGGCTACGCTATGGCCGGGCTCGTCCGGAGCCTGAAGCCCTGGAAGCGCTGGGGCGCTGGCGTCGTGTTCACGCCCGCCTCGAAGCCATGGCCCAGGACTGAACGATCACGTCCCGTCCCGATTACCGATTACCCTTCAGCGACATGAGCTCCCAATGCCCAAACTCGATCCCGATTTCCACCAGTCCCTGACCACCATGCGCGATGTCATGGAGAGCGCCGACTGCCTGATCACGCAAGAGGAGGTCGAAGTTGCTCTCGATCGCATGGCGGAGCAGATCACCGCTGATCTGGGCGACAAGCTGCCGGTCTTCTACTGCGTGATGAACGGTGGCTTGATCACCACCGGCCATCTTCTGACTCGCCTGGGCTTTCCGCTGGAAGTCGACTACCTGCATGCCACGCGCTATCGCGGTGGTATCCGTGGTGGCGACCTGTTCTGGCGCGTCTCGCCGGAAGTGCCCATGGCCGACCGTCACGTCGTGATCGTCGACGACATCCTCGATGAAGGCACCACGCTTGCCGCCATCCTCGATTACTGCCACAAGGCCGGCGCCAAGAGCATTTCGACGGCGGTACTGGTCGACAAGCGCCACGACCGCAAGGCCGTGCCCGACCTGCGCGCCGACTACTGCGGCCTGGAAGTCGTTGACCGCTACGTCTTCGGCTTCGGCATGGACTACAAGGGATACTGGCGCAACGCCCCGGGAATCTTCGCACCCAAGGGGCTGTAGGGAAGGGGGTCGTTGATAGAGAGAATCGCTGTTGGAGCGCTCGGTTCGGCGCTCCGGCTCCGCGTCGCGACTGGCGCCGCGAGGCGCCTTGGCGGAGGCTGCCGTGGCATGAAAGAACAGCTGTTGGAGCGCTCGGTTCGGCGCTCCGACTCCGCGTCGCGACTGGCGCCGCCAGGCGCCTCGGCAGTGACCGCCGTGGCATGAAAGAACAGCTGTTGGAGCGCTCGGTTCGGCGCTCCGACTCCGCGTCGCGACTGGCGCCGGCAGGCGCCTTGGCGGAGGCTGCCGACGCTGATAACAATAGCCAGCATCGGCACCAAGAGCGACTATCCGATCACGCCAGCCCCAGCTCGTGGGTGGCCTCTTCGCGCATCTTGAACTTCTGGATTTTGCCGGTGACGGTCATCGGGAACTCATCGACGAACTTCACGTAGCGCGGGACCTTATAGTGGGCGATCTTGCCCTTGCAGAATTCCTTCAGCTCGTCGCCGGTCAGCTGCTGGCCTTCGCTCAACTTGACCCAGGCCATTACTTCCTCGCCGTATTTCTCGTCGGGCACGCCGATGACCTGGACGTCGGAGATAGCCGGGTGGGTGTAGAGGAAGTCCTCGATCTCGCGGGGGTAGATGTTCTCGCCGCCGCGTATGATCATGTCCTTGATGCGCCCGACGATGGCCACATAGCCCTCTTCGTCCATGGTGGCCAGATCGCCGGTGTGCATCCAGCCGGCCGCGTCGATCGACTTGTCGGTGGCTTCCTCGTTCTCCCAATAGCCCAGCATCACGCTATAGCCGCGGGTGCAGAGCTCACCGGTCTCACCGCGAGGTACCACGGCGCCGGTTTCGGGACTGACAAGCTTGACCTCAAGATGCGGGTGGATAGTGCCCACGGTGGTCACGCGCTTATCCAGCGGCGCATCGGTCTGGGTCTGGAAGCTGACCGGGCTGGTCTCGGTCATGCCATAGCAGATGGTGACGTCTTCCATGTTCATCTTGTCGATGACCTGGCGCATCACCTCAATGGGACAGATGGACCCGGCCATGATCCCGGTGCGCAGCGTCGAGAGGTCGTACTGAGCAAAGTTGGCGTGCTCCAACTCGGCGATGAACATGGTGGGCACGCCGTAGAGTGCCGTGGCCTTCTCCTCGGAAACCGCCTTCAGCGTCGCCTCGGGGTCGAAGCCGTCACCCGGGTAGATCATGGTGGCACCATGGGTCACGCAGCCCAGGTTGCCCATCACCATGCCGAAACAGTGGTAAAGCGGCACCGGGATCACCAGGCGGTCCTTCTCGGTAAAGCCCATGGTGCGAGCAACAAAGAAACCGTTATTGAGGATGTTGTGGTGGGAGAGGGTGGCGCCCTTCGGAGCCCCGGTGGTGCCGGAGGTATATTGGATATTGATCGGGTCGTCGAACTGCAGGGTGCCTTGTACTTCCGCCAGGCGCTCGGCGGAGACCTGGTCGGCATGACCAAGCATGCCCTGCCAGGTGAGCATGCCGGGCAGGGCGAGGTCCGCGTCGAGGCAGACGACCCGCTTGAGCTCCGGAAGGCTGGCGCAACTGAAGGTGTCAGGTGCGGCGTCTCGTATCTCAGGCGCCAGCTCAGCCAGCGTTGCCACGTAGTCGGAAGACTTGAATTTCCCCTGCAGTACCAGCGTCGACGCGCCCGACTGCTTGAGGGCATATTCCAGCTCGTGGGTACGATAGCTGGGGTTGATGTTGACCAGCACCGCGCCGATCTTGGCGGTGGCGAACTGAGTGATGGTCCACTCGGCGCAGTTGGGTGACCAGATGCCCACACGGTCGCCTTTTACCACGCCCAATGCCAGCAGGGCACGGGCCGCCTCATCCACCGCTTGCTGTAGCTCCGTCCAGGTATAGCGCAGGCCCTGGTGCAGGCTGAGCAGGGCGTCGCCATCGGGGAAGCGTGCCACTGTCTCGTCAAAACAGTCGCCGATGGTCTGTCCCTTCAGCGGAGTATCGCTGATACCGCTGACGTAGCTGTTCTGAACGCGATTCTGTGAGTGTTGGCGTGTCATCGTGTTACCCGTCTTGTTGTTGCAAGATTAAATGTAAAACTGGCACAAGAGCTGGCAGCAGCCTGGTGGTGTCGATGCCTGTTTGCAGGGCAACACCGGAAGACCGGCGGGCAGAATCACTGCTGGTCCAGGCGCTTGAGGACGTCGCGGGCCCGCATCTCCACGTCATCGAGCTCTCGTTGCATCAGTCTGATATCCTCGAGCTGTCGCTCCATGTTGGTGCGCTTGTCAGCCAGTATCTCCAGGAGGCGCTTGAGCTGGCGTGCGTTTCCATCCGGCATGGCGTCATACATCTCGATGACTTCGCGTATCTCGGCCAGCGAAAATCCAAGCCGCTTGCCTCGCAATGTCAGCTTGAGTCGCACGCGATCCTTTTCATGATAGATCCGTGTCTGCCCCCGGCGCTCAGGGGCCAGCAGGCCTTCCTGCTCGTAGAACCGGATTGTGCGCGGCGTCACCTCGAACATGCGGGCTAGTTCACCGATGGAGTAGGTGCGGCGCTGCTGCGGCAGACTGCCATTGATTACAGTGGTGGCTTCCGGTTCGGCTGTGCTCATTGCTACCTTTCCTGTGACTTGGTGGGCCGTCTAGCGGTTTCCCTCCACTTAACCGCAACACTAGACGACGTTGACGTTAACGTAAAGTGCTTGTAGACCAAGGGATGTATGCGATAAAACCTAGCAAGTGCTAGGTTGGTTGCCATCAGGCTCGCGCAACAGGGTGTTTCCCACCCATGGCAATCCGGCGATCGATCAGCTACCACTACCTGGATCGAACATCTCGGTCGTACCATTCAGTCGATACATGAGGACACCTCGATGGATTTCTCCCTGACCGATGACCAGAAGGCGCTCGTTCAAGCGGCCGCCGACTTCAGCAGGGCCGAACTGGCCGATCACGCCGCCGAATGGGACGCCACTTCGCACTTCCCGGTCGAGGTCATTCGACGCGCCGGTGAGGCGGGTTTCCTCGGTATCTATATCCCCGAAGAGCGGGGCGGATTGGGGTTGTCCCGCCTGGATGCCTCGCTGATCTTCGAGCAGCTCTCCCAGGGCTGCATCTCGACTACCGCCTATCTTACCATCCACAACATGGTTGCCTGGATGGTTGCCAGTTGGGGCAGCGAGGCGCTGCGTGAAAGCTGGGTGGACCGACTGGTAAGCGGTGAGTGCCTGGGCTGCTACTGCCTCACTGAACCGGGGTCAGGCTCGGACGCAGCCAGCCTGCGCACGAAAGCGGTACGGGACGGCGATGACTATGTCATCAGCGGCTCCAAGATGTTCATATCAGGGGCCGGGGCCAACGATGTCCTCATCGTCATGGCGCGGACCGGTGGACCCGACAGTGGGGCGGGCGGTGTTTCCGCAATCCTCGTTCCGGCCGATGCGGCGGGCATCGAATACGGCAAGAACGAAGAGAAGATGGGCTGGAAGAGCCAGCCGACACGCCTGGTCAGTTTCGATGGCGTCCGGGTGCCGGTCGGCAATCGCCTGGGAGAGGAAGGCGAAGGCTTCAAGCTGGCCATGAAGGGGCTTGACGGAGGAAGGCTCAATATTGCCAGCTGTTCACTGGGTGCCGCACAGCATGCGTTGACTCTCTCGCGTGACTACATGGCCGATCGCAAGCAGTTCGGTCGTGAGCTGTCGAGTTTCCAGGCGCTGCAGTTCAAGCTTGCCGACATGGCTACCGAATTGATGGCGGCGAGGCTGATGGTGCGTCAGGCGGCATGGCGGCTCGACAACAGCGACCCCGACGCCACCGCCCATTGCGCCATGGCCAAGCGGTTCGCTACCGACATGGGTTTCAATGTCTGCAATGATGCCCTTCAGCTCCACGGCGGTTACGGGTATCTCAGGGAGTTCCCGCTGGAGCGCATGGTACGCGACACCCGGGTGCATCAGATTCTCGAGGGCACCAACGAAATCATGCGGGTCATCGTGGCCCGTCGACTGCTGGCGGATGGCGTCATCGAAGCGCTGCAGTAAGACGAGGCATTGAGTAAGGCTACGTAGAACAATCAGGAGAGCAGTTGCATGACGGAACTTGCGGTCATCTTTGACGAGCGCCCGACAAGGGACGGTGGGCGGATTGGTGTTGCCACCCTCAACGCGCCGAAATCACTCAATGCCCTGACGCTGACAATGGCGCAGCAGCTCATGGCCAAGCTCGCCGCCTGGGCGGTGGATCGCAGCATCGTGGCTGTTTGGCTCGAAGGGGCGGGTGAGAAGGCCTTCTGCGCCGGCGGTGATGTGGTCGCGCTGTATCGCTCCATGACCGAAGAAGGCGAAAACCGTGGTTCACGGCGCGATAGCGTCTTCGCTGAAACCTACTTCACCACGGAATATCGCCTCGACTACCGGATTCACACCTATCCCAAGCCGATCCTGCTTTGGGGAGACGGCATCATCATGGGCGGCGGCCTGGGGCTGACGGCCGGTGCTTCGCACCGGATCGTGACCGAAACCACGCGTATCGCCATGCCCGAGATCACCATCGGCCTCTATCCCGATATCGGCGCCAGCTGGTTTCTCAATCGCATGCCACCCGGTGTCGGCACCTACCTGGGTATCACCGGCGCCCAGTTGAACGCCCGTGACGCGCTGGATCTGGGCATGGCCGACTACTTTGTTCCCCGCGAACGGCGGGAAACTCTGCTCGAAGCCCTGGGCGAAGCCGATTACGGCGCGCGAACCCCACGGGATCTGCGCGCTGGCGTGCAAGCGGCAGTCGACGCTATTGAAGAGCGCGCCCAGGCACCCCAGGCGCAGGTATGGCCCCATCTCGACTATATCCAGACGTTGGTAGGGCAGGTCGATGCACCTTCCGCCGTGAAGCAGATCCTCCGCGATACCCGTGACGATGCCTGGCTTGCGGCCAACCGTGCGCGGCTCGAGGCCGGCAGCCCGCTGACCGCGCATCTGGTCTGGCTGATGCTGGATCGCCATCGTCATACCAGCCTGGCCGACGCCTTCCGCGACGAGCTGAATTTGTCGGTTCAGTGCTGTCGGCAGGGAGATGTCGCTGAGGGCGTGCGCGCGCTGCTGATCGACAAGGACAAGAACCCCCAGTGGCAGCATGCCGATGTCGACAGCGTGCCACAGGCCGACCTGGATGCCTTGATGGTCCCCTTGTGGAGCAGCGAGGCCCACCCGTTGCGTGACCTCGGCACAGGCGAGCGCGTAAATTGAACGTTCGGTCTACGGCTGGAACCAACAATCAATAATGAGTCTCAGGAGCAACCTGTATGAAAATCGCCTTTATCGGACTGGGTAACATGGGCGCGCCGATGGCCGCCAACCTGGTCAAGGCCGGCCACGAGGTCAGCGTCTTCGACCTGGTGGATGCGGCCATGAAGAGCCTGGAAAAGGCCGGTGCCCACGCCTGCGCCAGCGCCCAGAGCGCTGCCAGCGGTGCCGATGTCATCATCTCGATGCTGCCCGCCGGCCAGCATGTAAGACGACTCTATCTCGGCCGTGACACGGCGCCGGGGCTGTTCGAAGCTCTGGAAGGCAAGCCGCTGATCATCGACGCCTCGACCATCTCACCGGAGGATGCCCGCTTCGTCGGTGCCGCCGCTGCCGAACGTGGGCTGACCTATCTCGATGCGCCCGTCTCGGGCGGTGTCGGTGGCGCCCAGGCCGGCACCCTGACCTTCATTGTGGGTGGTACCGAAGCCGGCTTCGAGCAGGCCAAGCCCATACTGGAAGGCATGGGCAAGAACATCTTCCACGCGGGCGAAGTCGGCTCTGGTCAGGTAGCGAAGATCTGCAACAACATGCTGCTGGGAATACTGATGAGCGGCACCGCCGAAGCCCTGGCACTGGGCGTGAAGAACGGTCTCGACCCGGCCGTACTCTCGGAGATCATGAAGCAGAGCAGCGGCGGCAACTGGGCACTGAACCTCTATAACCCCTGGCCCGGCGTCATGCAGGGCTCCGCGGCCTCCCGTGACTACCAGGGCGGCTTCCTGACCGACCTGATGGCCAAGGACCTGGGCCTTGCCTGGGAACTCGCCCTGGAGAGCAAGGCCACGGTGCCGATGGGCTCCCAGGCACGTAACCTCTTCGCCCTTCACGCATCCCAGGGCAACGGCGGCAAGGACTTCTCCAGCATCCAGAAGCTCTTCCGCGCCGGCGAGGAGGAGTGAAACGGGGCGATACCGTTGGTTGAAATGATCGCTGTTGGAGCGCCGCTTCGCGTCGCGACTGGCGTCAGAAGGCGCCTCGGCACATGAAAGAGCAGCTGTTGGAGCGCTGGTCCCCATCGCGACTGGTGCCGATAGGCGCCCGGCGGAGGCTGAAACGCCGGTGATGGCCGCGAACCTCGGCAACACCGCCGGGAGTCCTTCGGCCTCCAGTCGTGATCTAAAGATACTCCGACAGCGGTGTGGCAACGTCGGTGGAGAGAATCATTGTTGGAGCGCCGCTCCGCGTCGCGACTGGCGCCGCCAGGCGCCCGGCGGAGGCTGAAACGCCGGTGATGGCCGCGAACCTCGGCAACACCGCCGGGAGGCCTGCGGCCTCCAGTCGCCGATGCGTCGGACCGGATCTAAAAATACTCCTACAGCGTGGTAATCGCCTGTTATGGCAGGAAAAGGCAGCTGTTGGAGCGCCGCTCCGCGTCGCGACTGGCGCCGCCAGGCGCCTCGGCGGAGACCCCCTTTGGTACGTCGCCAGGAAGCAGGCACAATCGTGAGCCTGTTTCATGTATTCGAGGCTTCATGACGCTTTCATCGCCATCCGCTGATCGTCCATCCCGCCGTCCCGTTCGCCGCGAACTTCTCGAAGGGCCTATCGCGGCGACCCTGCTGCGCAAGAGCCTGCCGGTAGTGGGTGGCATGATCGCCATGCTCAGCTTCAACCTGGTGGACTCCTGGTTCATCGCACGGCTGGGTACAGAGCCGCTGGCGGCGGTTTCCTTTACCTTTCCGGTGGTCTTCGCGGTGATCAGCCTGGCGATCGGGCTGGGTATAGGCACCTCGGCGGTCGTTGCCAGAAGGCTGGGGCAGGGGGATCTCGCCACGGTGCGCCGGCGTGCCACCGATGCGGCGCTGCTCGCGCTGGTCGTTGGCCTTGTCCTCACCGCGTTGGGCTTGGCGACAATCGACCCGCTGTTCCGGCTGCTGGGTGCCGACGAGGCACTCATGCCCCATGTTCGCGACTACATGGGCATCTGGTACCTGGGGGCCGCGGCAGTCATTGTGCCCCGGGTGCTCAACAGCGTGTTGCGTGCCCAGGGCAATACCCTGATCCCCGGGCTGATGATGGCGCTGGCGGCCCTGCTCAACGGGCTCCTCGACTGGCTGCTGATCTTCGGCGTGGGTCCCTTCCCCGAACTGGGCGTGCAGGGGGCGGCTCTTGCCACCGTACTCAGCTGGGGATTGATGACCGCGGCGCTTTTCTTTCAGCGCGAGCTGCGGGATTGTCTCGTCTTCCGGCAGCTGCCCCTGGCGGACATGCTGGCTTCCTGGCGTGAGCTGTCGCGCATATCCGTTCCCGCTGCCATCACCAGCGTCTTTACGCCGCTGGCGCTCGCCCTGGTGACGCGGATCGTCGCCGACCACGGCCACCACGCGGTGGCGGGCTTCGGGGTCGGTACGCGTATCGATGCCTTCGTTCAGATCGCCGTCCTGGCGCTCTCGATGACGCTTCCGCCTCTGGTCAGCCAGAACATCGGCGCCGCGCAGCACGACCGGGTAAGACGCGCCATCTTCGGTTGTTTCGGTTTCGTACTCGCCTGGCAGTTCGGGGTATGGCTGTTGCTGCAATTGCTGGCGCCCTGGCTCGTTGGCAGCTATGCCGATAGTGAGGCCATGGCAGAAGTCCTGCGCGCCTTTCTTTGGTGGGTGCCACTGGGACTGGGCGCCCAGGGCGTCGTCATCCTCGCCGTCTCATCGCTGAACGCCCTGCACGAGCCCGGCCGGGCCATGCGTCTCTCGGTCATTCGGCTCTTCGTGCTGACCGTGCCACTGGCCTGGCTGGGTGGTGTCCTGGCAGGGCCAACCGGCATATTCATCGGCATGTTTATCGCTAACCTGCTGATCGGGCTGGTGGCCTGGCGACTCATTCACCGTCGTCTTCAAGAGCGTGCGCCGCCGGCAACGTATTCGGCCTAGTTTTACCCGCTGGTTCCGGTGGGAGATACACAAAAAACTGGCCCAGGGGTTGGCAGCGCGCCGTTCATGGTCTACATTCTATCAAAATGTAGATATTCACTGCGGAGCATCACCATGAGCCAGATTACCCCTGTCACCTGGGAAGACCCGTTCCGGCTGATCGATCAGTTGGACGAAGATGAACGCATGGTGCTGCAAACCGCCCATGATTACTGTCAGGACAAGCTGATGCCGCGGGTGCTTGAGGCCAACCGCCACGAGCACTTCCATCGCGAAATCATGAACGAGATGGGTGAGCTGGGCCTGCTCGGTGCCACCATCGACGGCTATGGCTGCGCCGGCATGAACTACGTGAGCTACGGCCTTATCGCCCGTGAGGTGGAGCGCGTCGACTCCGGCTACCGCAGCGCCATGAGCGTGCAGTCCAGTCTCGTGATGTATCCGATCCACGCCTTCGGCACCGATGCCCAGCGAGAAAAGTACCTGCCCAAGCTGGCCACCGGCGAGTGGGTGGGGTGCTTCGGTCTCACCGAACCCGACCATGGCTCCGACCCGGGCAGCATGTCCACCCGCGCCGTGCGCACCGATGGTGGCTGGCGCCTCAACGGTACCAAGACCTGGATCACCAACTCGCCCATCGCCGATGTGTTCGTGGTCTGGGCAAGAGACGAGGAGGGCGTGGTCCGCGGTTTCATCCTCGAAAAGGGCATGCCGGGTCTCTCGGCGCCCAAGATCGAGGGCAAGTTCAGTCTGCGCGCCTCCATCACTGGTCAGATCGCCATCCAGGATGTCGAGGTCTCCGACGACCAGCGCCTGCCCGGCGTCACCGGCCTCAAGGGACCGTTCTCCTGCCTTAACCGTGCCCGCTTCGGCATTGCCTGGGGCAGCATGGGGGCCGCCGAGGCGTGCTGGCATGCCGCCCGTGAATACACCCTGGATCGCAAGCAGTTTGGCCGCCCGCTGGCTGCCAATCAGCTGATCCAGAAGAAACTGGCCGACATGCAGACCGAAATCGCCCTGGGCCTGCAGGCGGCGCTGCGCGTCGGTCGCATGATCGATGACGGCCAACTGGTGCCGGAGGCGATCTCGCTGATCAAGCGCAACAACTGCGGCAAAGCGCTGGATATCGCCCGGGTTGCTCGCGACATGCACGGCGGTAACGGCATCTCCGACGAATACCACGTGATTCGCCACATGATGAATCTCGAGGCGGTGAATACCTATGAGGGCACCCACGATGTCCACGCCTTGATCCTGGGGCGGGCTCAGACGGGCCTCCAGGCCTTCGCCAACTAATCGCCAAGATCCAAACGCTAGCTCTAGCGAGGAGCGGCGGGGCTTGCCCGCCGCAGTGACGAGTGTGGAAGGAATCAACATGAGCGGACCGCTTGACGGTATCGTGGTGCTCGATATGTCGCGCGTGCTGGCGGGCCCCTGGGCCGGCCAGCTGCTCGCCGACCTTGGCGCACGCGTGATCAAGATCGAACATCCCGAGCGCGGCGACGACACCCGCGGCTGGGGCCCGCCCTGGCTCGGCGAAGACCTGGAGGCAGGTGGTGGCGATCCCGAGCGTGTGGCCGCCTATTTCCTCTGCGCCAATCGCGGCAAGCAGTCGCTGGCGGTGGATATTGCCACCAAGAATGGCCAGGCGCTGATTCGCCAGCTGGCGACGGGCGCCGATATCGTGTTGGAGAACTTCAAGGTGGGCGGGCTGGCCAAGTATGGCCTCGACTACGCCAGCCTGCATGAGTTGAATCCCAGGCTGATCGGCTGTTCCATCACCGGTTTCGGCCAGGATGGACCCTATGCCCACCGCGCCGGATACGATTTCATGATCCAGGCCATGGGCGGGCTGATGAGCATCGGCGGCGAGCCGGACGGCATGCCGATGAAGACCGGGGTCGCGATTACCGACGTCACCACCGGGCTCTATGCCACCATCGGCGTGCTGGCAGCGCTGCACGAGCGTGAGCGTACCGGGCTGGGTCGGCACGTGGACGTGGCCCTGCTCGACGTTCAGGTGGCGGCACTGGCCAACCAGTCGCTCAATGCGCTGGTCAGCGGGCAGTCACCCCAGCGACATGGCAATGCCCACCCCAACATCGTTCCCTATCAGGCCTTCGCCTGTGCCGACGGCTACCTGGTGCTCACCGTGGGCAATGACAGTCAGTTTGCCAGGCTGGCGGAACTGTTCGGTCATCCGGAGTGGGGGGAAGACCCTGCTTATGCCACCAACGAGTCCCGGGTGGGGAACCGCGATCAGCTGGTGCCATTGATCCAGGCGATCTTCCGCACCCGGACCCGTGACGACTGGCTGGCGGAACTGGAAGCCCGCGGCATTCCCGCCGGGCCCATCAACACCATCAGCGAAGTCTTCGACGACCCGCAGGTTCGTCACCGGGGAATGCAGCGCACCCTGAAGCGTGGCGACCTCGACGTACCCCAGGTGAGCAACCCGCTGCGCTTCGACGGCCAGCAGGCCACCAGTGACGTGGCGCCACCCCGGCTCGGCCAGGACAGCGACGCGATACTCGCCGAGATGGGGCTCTCGCCCGACGATATCGCCAGGCTGAAGCGGGAAGGAGTGGTGCGTTGAGGCGTTGGCAACACCGCCGGGAGTCCTTCGGCCTCCAGTCGCCGATGCGTCGGACCGGAGCTAAAGCTTCCTCCTACAACGGCGTGCCACCGTTGGTGGAAAGAACATCTGTTGGAGCGCTGGTTCCCATCGCGACTGGCGCCGGTAGGCGCCTCGGCGGAGGCTGCCGTCGTTGGCAGTGATCGCCAACAATAGCATCACCGCCGGGAGGCCTTCGGCCTCCAGTCGTGATCTAAAGATACTCCAACAACGGCGTGGCACCGTTGGTGGAGAGAATCGCTGTTGGAGCGCTGGTTCCCATCGCGACTGGCGCCGGTAGGCGCCTCGGCGGAGGCTGCCAACCTTGTCGGCGCACTGACTTATCCTCCCTCCCGCGGGCACTCGGCGGGGCCTGTGGTTTCCTGCCCGCCCCGCAACCCCAGCGTGCCGACGCCGGGCAGTTTGATGCCCAGGGCGCGGGAGTCGATGCCGACCACCAGCCCTCCCAGATGTGCCTCCAATCCTTCCTCGATGCCAATGGCTCCCCCCAGGTACCCACCCAGCGAAACCTGTAACCCTGTGCCGCTCGGGCTGCGGGTCACGACCTGGCGGCCCAGGTAGTCCTTGCCCACGGCGGTGGAGGGCAGGGCGACGTCGAGCGCCGGCACTTCACGAATCAGCCACGCGACGAACGTATTGCTGTTGGGGCCGGGCCAGGCGCGATAGCGGTCCATATAGGGGTATGCCGGCAGCGCCGCCTCGATCTGTTCGATGGCGAGCTCGGCCTCGGTGCCGCAGAGCGTGGCGTGGACGCTGGGCGCACTGCCGAACCAGGCGCGGTCGGGCGTCCCGGGTCGGGATGAGAGGGTGGGGCGCCCCCAGCCGGTAACCTGATGAATGGTGTACTGGGAAGCCCCCTGCGGCTTGGTCACGACCCAGGCATGCACGGCGAAGATACCCCGCCAGTTGAAGGCCCGAGCGGAGTAGACCTGCACCACGGCCTCGGTCGTGTGCGTGAGGTCGGGTGCCAGCCCGGCGCTGGTGCGATCGGCGCTTCGCCAGTCGCCTCGAATTTCCATACCGCCGAGCCACCATTGATAGAGTGGGCCGCCGCCAAAGAGTGCTACCACAACCAGAAAAGCCAATAGTCCTTTCATGGGCTATCGTGGCGAGAAACGCCGGGTCAGGCCTGTCTCGGCGATCATGCGGGTGGAGATCTCCTCGATCGAAAAGCGGGTAGTGTCGATGAAGGGGATATGCAACTGTCGATAGAGCGCTTCGGCCTGTTCGACTTCCTGGGCGCACTGGTCCAGCGAGCTATAGCGGCTGTTGGGCCGACGCTCGTGACGTATCGCCGTCAGCCGTCGTGGATCGATGGTCAGCCCGAACAGCTTGTGTCGATGTGTCGCCAGCACCCTGGGCAGCTTGAGCGTGCCGTTCTCGTCGAGGTCGTCCTCGGTGAGCGGATAGTTGGCCGCGCGGATGCCGAACTGCAATGCCAGATAGAGCGAGGTGGGGGTCTTGCCGCAGCGGGAGACACCCACCAGGATCACATCCGCCTCATCGTACTGGTGGGTGCGGGCGCCGTCGTCATTGTCCAGGGCAAAATGGACCGAGTGAATGCGGTCCATGTATACCTCATCCTTGCCGATGGAGTGGGTGCGCCCCACGCTGTAGCTGGAGTGCGTGCCCAACTCCTGCTCCAGCGGCTTGAGGAAGGTGGAGAAGATATCGACCTTGAACCCGGTGGCACCGCGTATCACGTCGCGAATACCCTCATCGACGATGGTGTCGATGATGATTGGCTGCTCGCCGTCGCGCACCGCCGTGGCTTCGATGATCTCGACCAGGGTGCGGGCCTTTTCGACTGAGTCGATATAGGGCTTGGTGAGCATACGCAGATCGACATTCTCGAACTGTGCCAGCAGGCTGCGCCCGAGGCTTTCGGCAGTAATGCCGGTGCCGTCGGAAATGAAGAAGGCGGTACGTGGCATGGCAGGTTCAGCTTCCATTGACAGGGACGATTTCCATTGTCGGGGCTGACGGCGTTACGGGCAAGGCGTGGTTTATTCGGTGCGCTGCGCCACAAGCCACTACAAAAACGCGGCAAAAGGGGCAACTGTTGTAAAAATCCTCCAGTGACTTCGATGTTAGACCAATGGCGAATATGGAAACATCCGGTTAAGGTGTCGACCATTGCATCATTTGCCTGTGACAAGGCTTCGAAGATCAAGGGGGTCTCGTGGAAGATTACATCCTGTGGTTCGACCAGCTCGGCATGGACGATGTGGAACGGGTCGGCGGCAAGAACGCCTCCCTGGGTGAGATGATCTCAAACCTCTCGGGCGCCGGCGTCACAGTCCCCGGCGGTTTCGCCACCACCGCCCACGCCTATCGCGAGTTCCTGGCCCATGAGGGGCTCAACGAGCGCATTAATCAGGCTCTGAACCGGCTTGACGTCGACGACGTCACCGAGCTGTCGCGGGTGGGTGCCGAGATTCGCCAGTGGGTCATCGATACGCCGCTGCCCCCTACCTTCGAGGAACACCTGCGCACCGCCTACGACAAGCTGGCCACCCAGCACCCCAACCTCAAGGCGGCTGTGCGCAGCTCGGCCACCGCGGAGGACCTGCCTGATGCCTCCTTCGCCGGCCAGCAGGAAACCTTCCTCAATATCGAAGGGTTCGACAACATCAAGCGCGCCGTGCATGAGGTTTTCGCCTCCCTCTTCAATGACCGTGCGATTTCCTACCGGGTACATCGGGGCTACGCCCATGAGAACGTGGCGCTGTCCGCGGGTATCCAGAAAATGGTGCGTTCCGAAACCGGCTCCAGCGGCGTGATGTTCACCCTGGACACCGAGTCCGGCTACCGCGATGCGGTGTTCGTCACCGCCTCCTGGGGGCTGGGCGAGACAGTGGTGCAGGGCTCGGTCAACCCCGACGAGTTCTACGTACACAAGCCGACCCTGGCGGCCGGTCGCCCGGCCGTGCTGCGCCGCAACCTCGGTTCCAAGCTGATCAAGATGGTCTATGGCGCCGATGCCAGCGCCGGCAAGTCGGTCTCCACCGTGGATGTTCCGCTCAAGGATCGCGCTCGCTTCTGCATCAATGACGATCAGGTCATGGCCCTGGCGCGCCAGGCGATGACCATCGAGGCTCATTACGCTCGACCCATGGACATCGAATGGGCGCTCGACGGCGACGATGGCGAGCTCTATATCGTCCAGGCGCGCCCCGAAACGGTGGTCTCCCAGCTCGAGGGCGGCAAGCTGGAGCGCTTCCACCTCAAGGAGAAGGGACGCACCCTGGTCACCGGCCGTGCCATCGGCCAGCGTATCGGGCGTGGTGCGGTGAAGGTGGTTTTCTCGCCGGACGATATGGACAAGGTCAAGGCCGGGGATGTGCTGGTCACTGACATGACCGATCCCGACTGGGAACCGATCATGAAGCGCGCCTCGGCGATTGTCACCAACCGTGGCGGCCGCACCTGCCACGCGGCGATCATTGCCCGTGAGCTGGGTATCCCGGCCGTGGTGGGCTGTGGCGATGCCACCGATACCCTGCAGGATGGCCGCGATGTCACCGTCTCCTGTGCCGAAGGCGATACCGGCCACGTCTACGAGGGGCTGCTCGATTACGACCGTCGCGTCTCCACCGTCGATGCCATGCCCGAGATCCCGTTCAAGATCATGATGAACGTTGGCAACCCGGATCGTGCCTTCGGTTTCGCCGGGCTGCCCCATGCCGGTGTCGGCCTGGCGCGGCTGGAGTTCATCATCAATCGCATGATCGGGGTCCATCCCAAGGCGCTGCTCGAGTACGAGACCCTGCCGCTGGAGCTGCAGCAGACCATCGACATGCGTACCGCCGGCTATACCGACCCGGTGACCTTCTACGTCGACAAGCTGGTCGAGGGAATCTCGACCCTGGCGGCGGCCTTCCACCCGCAGCGCGTCATCGTGCGGCTGTCGGACTTCAAGTCCAACGAGTACGAGAACCTGATCGGCGGCAAGCTCTATGAGCCCGGCGAAGAGAACCCGATGCTGGGCTTCCGCGGTGCTTCACGCTATATCTCCGACGCTTTCCGTCCCTGTTTCGAGCTGGAGTGCAAGGCGCTCAAGCGCGTGCGTGACGAGATGGGCCTCGACAACGTCGAGATCATGGTGCCCTTCGTGCGCACCACCGACGAGGCGCGTGAAGTGGTCGAACTGCTGGCGGCCAACGGCCTGAAGCGGGGCGACAACGGCCTTAAGGTGATCATGATGTGCGAGCTGCCGGCCAACGCGCTGCTGGCCGACGAGTTTCTCGAACACTTCGATGGCTTCTCGATTGGCTCCAACGACCTGACCCAGTTGACCCTTGGTCTGGACCGCGACTCCGGTATCGTCGCTCACCTCTTCGATGAGCGAAACCCGGCGGTGCTCAAGCTACTCTCCATGGCGATCCAGGCCTGCAAGGCGCAGGGCAAGTATGTCGGCATCTGCGGCCAGGGCCCCTCCGACCATCCCGATCTGGCCAAGTGGTTGATGGAGCAGGGTATCGACTCCGTTTCCCTGAACCCGGATGCGGTACTTGAAACCTGGTTCATGCTGGCGGGGGAAACAATCGAGTAATACCGATACACCAAGTCACTAAACAGCCCGTTTGATAGTCGTCAAACGGGCCTTTTTTCGCCTATGCTGTATACCTCTTACACGGAGTTACCGAGGGTCTTTATAATGGATTATCAAACAGTTTCCTTGCGTCGCAACTGGTTAGGCATTGTTGTATCTGCCGCCATGCTCGGTATGCCCCTAGCCGCCCTTGCTGACGTTACGTTCGAGTACTCGGCCCCCGCCATCGCGCCGGAACAGGCCTCCGGGTACACTGAAAAGCCCGGCTGGGCAACCGAGCGCTTCGCGGTTGCGGCGGCGAATCCGCTCGCCACCGACGCCGGCTATCAGGTTCTCCGGGCCGGTGGTTCGGCGGTGGATGCCGCCATTGCCGTACAAATGGTGCTGACCCTGGTCGAGCCCCAGTCCAGCGGCATCGGGGGTGGCGCTTTCCTGATGCATTACGACGGCAGTGACGTGACGGCCTTTGATGGGCGCGAAACGGCTCCCCGGGCTGCAAGCGAGTCGCTGTTTCTCAATGGAGATGGTGAGCCGCTCGAGTTCATGGATGCTGCCGCAAGCGGGCTTTCGGTAGGTGTGCCCGGCACCGTGCGTATGCTGGAGCTGGCCCACGATGAGCACGGCAAGCTGCCCTGGGCAGAACTGTTCGCCCCCGCCATCACCCTCGCCGAGGAGGGGTTTGCCGTCAGTCATCGGCTGCACACCAGCCTTGCCGGGGAAGAACGGCTGCGTGACGATGCCCTGGGCGGTGCCTTCTACTACACCGAGGATGGTGAGCCGCTCGCGGAAGGACACAAGCTGAAGAATCCTGCACTGGCTGCCATCCTGCGCGAGATTGCCGAACACGGCAGCAAGGCGATGCATACCGGCAGTATTGCCGAGGACCTGGTCCATCGGGTCCAGGGCCACCCGGAGCGTCCCGGCGCCATCAGCCTCGAGGACATGGCGACCTATGTCGCCTTGCAGCGAGATCCCCTCTGCACCGACTGGAAAGCCTATCGTGTCTGCGGCTTTCCGCCTCCGTCGTCGGGCCACCTGACCATCATGCAGATACTCGGCACCATGGAGCATCTGCCGGAACTGGAGGCGCCCCTGGAAGAGGGTCAGCCGAGCGTCGAATGGTGGCATCGCTTCCTCGAGGCTTCGCGGCTTGCCTTTGCCGATCGCGGCAAGTATATCGCCGATCCGGATTTCGTCGATCCCCCGGGAGGAAGCTGGAGCACCATGCTCGAGCCCGACTATCTCGCCCTTCGCGCCGAACGCATCGAAGAGCAGAGCATGGGCCCCGATGGCGCCCGGCCGGGCAGGCCTGGCAAGCTTGAAACCTCCTGGGCAGTGCAGCCGAACCAGCCGGAATATGGCACCAGCCACATCAGCATCATCGACGAGGAGGGCAATGGCCTGGCCATGACCACCACCATAGAGGCGGCATTCGGCTCACGCATGCTCGCCGATGGCGGCACCGGCCTGCCGGGTGGCTATCTGCTCAACAACGAGCTGACGGATTTTTCCTTCCGTCCCCTGGATGCCGACGGCACGCCGATTGCCAACCGGGTGGAAGCCGGCAAGCGGCCGCGCTCGAGCATGAGCCCGACCCTGGTCTTCGATCGGGAAAGTGACGAGCTGATTGCGAGCCTGGGGTCACCGGGTGGTGCGGCGATTATCCACTACACCGCCAAGGCGCTGGTGGCAATGCTCGACTGGGGATTGAACGCCCAGGAAGCGCTGGAACTTCCCCACGCCATTACCCTGGGTGGGCCGGCCTTCCTCGAGGAGGGACGCTTCGATGCGTCTGTATTGGAGGCGCTGAATGAGCGTGGCCATGAAGCCAGCGAGCGAGAGCTGACAAGCGGCCTGCAGGCGATCATGAAAACCGAGGAAGGCTTCTTCGGCGGTGCCGATCCACGGCGTGAAGGCGTGGTTATGGGGGATTGAGGCATGGGGGATTGAGGCTCATCGCCGCAACCAGTTGCGCAGCTTGACCAGCAGCAGGGCGCCATCACCGAGTTCACGCCGGTCCCGCATCAGTTCAGTAAGGCGGTCCGGGTAATCCGTGATGATGGCGTCAACGCCGAGGTCAATCAGCTGCGACATGCGGGCCCGGTCATTGACCGTCCAGGCATGTACCTCGTAGCCCAGCTCGCGGGCCAGGCGTATCTCGTTTTCGGTAATGCGGTTATGCCGCAGGCCCAGCGCATCGAAGCCACGCCGCTCCAGAGTGCCCGGCATGACCAGCTGGGCAAGGAGGGTGACGCGCAGCTCGGGTTCTCGCTCCTTGACCATCTGAACGACGCCCGGCGACATTACCGCGACGCGGGTTTCGGCTATCACATCGGGATTCCCGCAGCGGGTCGCAGATTGTGCCGGCGAGAGCATGTCGAGGCACTGCTCTCTAGCCATCGCTTCTCGCCGGATCGATTCCAGTACCGCCTCGACCAGCGCGAGCTCGCCGCCCGGGTCGGGCTTCATGTCGATCATCAGGGCGCTGCGCCCTCTCACTGTCTCCAGCGCCTCATCCAAGGTAGGGATGTGCTCTCCGACGAAGGCGTCACCAAACCAACTGCCCACATCGAAAGCCTGCAGTTCATCCAGCGTCAGATCGCGGACATTGCGGGGATCGCCGGCCAGTCTCTGCAGGCTGCGGTCGTGATAGACCACCACCTCCCCATCGGCCGATAGTCTCACATCGATCTCGACATAGTCGGCACGGTCCACTATCGCCCGCTCGACAGCCGCCAGCGTGTTCTCCGGAGCGGCCATGGAACTCCCGCGGTGAGCGATATTGGTCACGTCATCGCGCAACTCGAAACTATTCACGATCCACCAGGCCTGGGCCAGGGCGAAGATCACGACCCCAAGCTCAACGCCCCATGCCAGGCGGCCAGGGTGGGCATCCGGCGGTGGTGGGGCAGGCCGGGGCTCGCGGTGAGCCAGTCGCAGATAGAGGCAGGCGGACAGCAGTGCGTTGGCGGCGATACCGATGAAGGTGATAGCCAACGTCACCAGCACATAGCCGGTCAGATAGGCCAGCATGGCTGGAATAAGCACCGCATTTCGCTCAGGCAACCACCAGAGCATGGGGGTGAAGATGCGATCGAAGATCCAGGTGGCGATGAAGGGAAGGGCAATGATCACCAGCAGCAGCCCCAGTACCACCATTGCCACCCGTCCCTTGCTGCCTCGCGTCAGGTCGCGGCTGCGTTTCAGTGCGGCCAGGGGGGTGGCCTGCTCCAGGGTGACGATGGGCAGCGCCAGAATCCAGCGGAAATAGAGAGTCGACGCCACATAGGCCCAGGCCAATACCAGCGGTGTGGCAGCGGCCAGGTATTGCCAGTAGGCAGGGGGGCGCACCCTGAGTACGTAATAGGGGTCCATCCCGCCGACGATCAGGTCATAGAGCCAGCCGAGCAGCAGTGCTACAGGCAGCATCAACAGCAGGTGAGCCCCGACCTGCACCACCACCAGCCCGATCAGCGCCGGCGCCCGGTGCAGGGTCTGCCACAGGGCAATGAAAGCGAGCTGGTAGTGGTTATCGCGTCGGCGAACCGCTACCAGAATCATCCCCGCCTGCTGCAGGAAAAGCACCACGAACACCATGCCAATCGCCGCCAGTGCCCAGAGCAACCCGGCAGGCGTGAGCAGCAAGCCCATCAGCTCCGCGTTGGTGATCACCGGTTGGCTGATACGGCCCAACAGGCTGGTCAAGGCCCATGCAGCGGACGGCAGCAGCAGGCTCGAAGCGAGCAGGGTGAAGAACAGGTGGTACGCCACCAGAGGGCGCAGATGCTCTCGCAGGCTGCGCAGCACGTCTATTGCCAGCGATGAGGGAGTCAGCACGATTGCGAGTCGTTGGGATTCATGATGTTAGAGTGGCATTGAAGAAGTGGAGAAGGCAAGAGCGATGGTAGCGATAATCGCTGGCGTTGCAGCCGCCGCCAAGGCGCCTGGCGGCGCCAGTCGCGACGCGGAGTCGGGGCGCCGAACCGAGCGCTCCAACAGCTGCTCTCTCCACTAACGCGAACCACGCCGCTGTCGGAGTATCTTCAGATCACGACTGGAGGCCGAAGGCCTCCCGGCGGTGTTGCCGATGATCGCGGTAATAGCCAGCGACGGCGGCCTCCGCCAAGGCGCCTACCGGCGCCAGTCGCGACGCGGAGTCGGAGCGCCGAACCGAGCGCTCCAACAGCTGCTCTCTCCACTAACGCGAACCACGCCGCTGTCGGAGTATCTTCGATCCGGTCCGACGCATCGGCGACTGGAGGCCGAAGGCCTCCCGGCGGTGTTGTCGATGATCGCGGTAATAGCCAGCGACGGCGGCCTCCGCCAAGGCGCCTCGCGGCGCCAGTCGCGACGCGGAGCGGCGCTCCAAGTGCGCCCGTGAAGGCGTGCACACAACTCGGTGGAAGTCCGAGTCGGGGTAAGCCATGACCCCGTAGTCGA